>SXPO01000211.1 GCA_005793285.1 Nitrospiraceae bacterium | reverse complement strand
CGGCTGGATTCGTTCGGCCCTTCCGCCGATGCCTTGCGCGGGATCGCGCGATATATCACCTCGCGGAAAAACTGACCACCAGACATGAACCGTAAAACGTGAACCGTCAACCTAGCAAGGCTCCCGAGCCTCCGACCCAAGCCATCCCTTTCACCTTTCACCTTGTACCTTTTACCTTCACAACATGAGAGCCCTCGTCACAGGCGCCACCGGATTCGTCGGAGCGGCGGTTGTCCGCGCGCTGATCAAAGCCGGCGTCAATGTACGTGTGCTCTCCCGTCGCGATAGCGATGTCTCAAATCTTCAGTCACTCCCAGTCGATTATGCCTACGGCGATCTTCGGGACAACGCCTCCCTGCGTAACGCGCTGGCCAGCTGCCAACAGCTCTATCATGTGGCCGCGCATTACGCCCTCTGGGCCAAAGACCCTGCTATTTTTTATAATGTGAACGTTGACGGCACGAAGAATCTCCTGGAGGCCGCGCGCGAGGTGGGGACGGAACGCATCGTCTACTGCAGCACGATCGGCGCGATCGGACTGCCTCCCGATGGAGGCCCAGGCACTGAAGACACGCCCGTCTCACTGTCGCACATGGCGGGGCATTACAAACGATCGAAGTATCTTGCCGAGCAGGAAGTCTTGCGGATGGCCCAAGAAGGGCTGCCGGTCGTGATCGTCAATCCCAGCGCGCCGGTCGGCGAAGGCGACGTGAAACCCACGCCGACGGGCCAGATGATCGTTGACTTCATGAAAGGCCGGATGCCGGCCTATATCGAAACCGGCATGAACATTGTGGATGTCGATGACGTTGCAGAGGGCCATCTCCTCGCGATGCAGAAAGGCCGCATCGGCGAACGATACATCCTCGGCTGCAAGAATTTGCTGCTGCGCGAGGTATTCGAAATCCTGAGCACACTGACCGGCATCAAGGCGCCTTCCGTCAAGCTGCCCCGATCGGCGGTGCTGCCCCTCGCCTATGCCAACCACTGGCTCGCAAACCTCACCGGGCGTCCGCCGCGCATCCCGCTCGAAGGGGTGAAGATGGCCAAGTACAAAATGCACTACGACTGCAGCAAGGCAATCCGCGAACTCGGCATTCCCCAAGCCCCGCCGGAGGTGGCGCTGGGAAAGGCCGTGAGCTGGTTCAAGTCCCACGGCTACGCCTAACCCGCACAGCTCGTTGCAATCTTGAACGCACGCAGACGGGAGTGTTACCGTTTCCGCCACGCTTCTAACAACGCCGCTATCGATGGATATTCTCGTTCTGTTTTTGAAAACAATCGCGCTCCGCCCCTATGTCTTCCTCTTCCTCGCCGCATTTTTATTTGCTGCCGTTCGATTCATCGGGTGGCCTCGCACATGGCGCTTCTGGCTGATCAGCTGGATCACGGCATTTGTGTGCGAGTACTCCTCGACACGCACAGGCATTCCGTTCGGCTGGTATTTCTACAACGGCTCCACCGTTGGAGCAGAACTATATTTCTCCGATGTGCCGTTCATGGATTCCATCTCCTTCAGTTTCCTCCTCTATGCCGCCTACTGTGTGGCGCTCTGTTTCTTCCTCCCTATTGAGCCCTCCACACCGTCCACCGGAATCAGGTTGAAACGGCTGCGATTCAATGTCCCGACACGAACAAGCTGGCCCCTGTTGCTTGTGACAGCCTGCTTGTTTGCCTTCATCGACATGGTGATCGATCCGGTGGCCCTGCGCGGCGACCGTTGGTTCTTGGGCAAGATCTACTATTATCCAGACCCTGGCTGGCACTTTGGCGTGCCGATGGCCAACTATGTCGGCTGGGCTGTAGTGGGGCTCATTTCTCTCGCCATCTATTTCCCATTGGACCGACGGCTTCCTGCCCTCCCACGGCATCAGGCAACCACGTACCGGCTCTTGCTCGGCATCGGCCTCTATTATGGAGTGCTGGCCTTCAATCTCGGCATGACCTTCTGGATCGGTGAATGGTTCATGGGCCTGAGCGGACTGCTGATGCACCTGCCGGTGCTCGCGCTCGTCATCTACCGTCTTACTGACCTGCCCCGCACCTCCTCCACCGCCTCCTCAAGTGGCATTCGCTCAGAAGAATTTGTATAGTGGCATCGGACAATCGCGGCAAACTGAGCTCACGGTTGAGGTTCAGCGAAGCGTTGAACTTGCAGCATCTTAACCTCAACCTTAGCCTTGACCTTCATCATGCTGGTAGATTGCCTGCCCCGGAGTACGAAGACTCATGATTATCAGTATTGCGCTGCTCGGATTTCTGTTGACGGCGGCAACGGTATCTGCGGAGAAGACCATCATCTTGCATGTCGTCGGCACGGTGACGGCGATCGACAAGCAACACATTGCCGTCAAGACGACCGCAAGGACTGCGCCGGTTTCGGTCAAATTGACGGACCAGGTGCGGTTCAAAGACAAAAATCGCCCGGGGTCGAATGAACCGCCGGTAGCGGGCGACCATGTCATTATCGAAGCGATGAAGGAAAACAAGGCCCTCTTCGCGACGGTCGTTCATTACTCAGCCATGAGGAAAGCTCCGGCGACCACCCGGTAATGTCGAGCCATAGGCGCCATGCAATTCACACGCGTGATCCACGAGTCTCCATTCCACGGCGGGCTGCGCAACGCCATGACGAGAGTGCTGATCACCGGCGTCGCCGTATTTCTGGCCGTCACGACCATCCCGGGCCTGGAAGCGGATAGCCTCACGGCGGGAGTCGCCGCCGTGCTGGTGCTGACCATCCTCAACCTGATCCTGCGCCCCATCCTCTTCATATTGACCCTGCCCTTGATCGTGTTTTCTTTGGGACTCTTTCTGGTCGTGCTGAATGCGCTGCTGCTGGAATTCACGGCGTACCTTGTGAAGGGATTCACGGTCTCAGGATTCTGGCCCGCAGCCGGCGGCGCGCTGGTCATCAGCCTCGTCACCACCATCCTCAACAGCTGGACCCTGGACCGCCGCCGCATCGAACCGGCCGAATCACCCCTGGAAACCCGCCGTCCGCCCAAGATCATCAATCCCGATTGAGTAGCCCACAGACATCCATCGCCGATGGGATGATTCAGTAGCTATTCCTAAACGATCCGGCTACAATACCGCCGCGATACTGTCAATGAACCTATGACTACGACGACTCCGGCTACACGAACAAAACCGGCGCCAGAAACGCACCTCCAACGGACGCTGAATGGCGCGCTCAATGAGCTGGCCATGGAATCGGCGCTGGCCGCCGTGTTCCATCAGGAGAACGGACCGCTGATTGACCACGCGGTGCGCGGGTTCGCGCCGAGAGATGTCCAGGCAATCCTCCGTACACTGTCAGCCTATGCCGCCGCCGCGCCGGGGCCCTCCGGCCAAGATCCCGACGGCGGCCGCACGATCAAGCTGCGCCTGATTACGCCCGGGGCCAAGTCGCTGCTGGGCATTCCGCTTCGCCATGGTAGTCGAGCCTACGGCTATCTGGTCATCGGACGAAAAGAAGGCGCCGCCTTTGCGAAAAAAGATAAAGCGCTCTTAGACCAAGCCAGCGACGATATTACCAAAGCGCTCGACCGCGAGGGGCTGTTCAATACCAACGTCGTCATGAGCCGCGCCTATGTGACACATGAGCCGGCGCCTCCCCAACCAGCCGGGCCGGAGATGTTTCCGGCAGTCACGGCGCAATTTACTCCGGAACTGCAAGGAAAGATCGAAACAGTCTTGGCTGAAATCTGCCAAGTCGTCGCGTATGACCGAGCCTGGGTCTGCCATTACGATCCGCTCGCGGGCAATGTCGAGGTGTTGGGACTTGGCGGGGACGTCAAGGGCGATCAAAAAGACGCCAAGAAAGATCTCAAGCCTGGCCAACGTCTGACACTTGATAGTTCAGCCGCCGGGTGGGCGGTTCGCCACCGCAAACCGCGCGTCGATCATGATCTCGCTTCCACACAAGGCCGTTTCCTAGATCACAAACATCTGTTCAAAGATCGATTTCAGTCGTCGCTGGTCCTCCCCTTCTTTGTTCGCGGCCAAGTCGGCGGAACCTTGACGCTAGGGTCAAAGGAGCCTCAGCGCTATCAGACCACCGACGCCCGTACGCTGGAACCCGTCATTCTCAAACTGGCGAATCTGATGCAAGCGCCGGCAACGGCAGCGCCAAGATCCGCCCCGGATGCCGATACAGGGGAATCGAGCCTTCAGCCGCTGATCCCGGTCTCGTCTGAACCGATCATTCGCAAACAGGAACGCCAAGCCGCTATCGGAGAATTCAGCGGATTCTTAGCCACAGAAATTCGGGAGCCGATGGCCTCGATCCGCGCACAGCTCGAGGAAGTAACCAGCGAAGGCGTTTTAGACTTCGATCCGCAGACACGCGTGGAAAACGCCATGCGCGACCTTATTCGAATCGAAGTGATCCTGAACGAGATTCTTGACTTTGCCAAACCGTTGGAGTTAAACCGGCATCTCTGCCGCATCCCCGAAGCCCTGGAGAGCGCCCTGGTCGTCCTCGCAACGGATCTTGAAGCAACGCGCATCCAGGTGTCCAAAGAGTACGCCACGGTCCTAGTGCCG
>SXPO01000210.1 GCA_005793285.1 Nitrospiraceae bacterium | reverse complement strand
TTGAGAGCTTCTCGCACAACCGGAAACGCGATGTGGTCCCAGGGAATCTCGGCAAGAGAAAACAGCCGCACCTCCAAACTCTCCACTCCCGCTTCATAGCCCGGGGTGAGCATTCGACCTCGAAAAACCATGTAGACCTGTCCGATATAGGGCAGGCTCAACACGGCATGGAGTGCGGTGATCTGGACATCGGCTTGCGCCTCTTCCTTGGTCTCGCGAATCGCGGCCTGCTCAGTGCTTTCGCCGATTTCCATAAACCCGGCGGGAAAGGTCCAGAGTCCGGTTTTGGGCTCGATCGCGCGGCGGCATAAGAGAATCTGGTCTTTCCACTCCGGAATACAGCCCGCAACGATCTTCGGATTGTGGTAATGAATAGCCTCGCAGCTATCGCAGACAAATCGGGCCACGTTGTCGCCGAGGGGGATCTTCCTCGACACCGACTTCCCGCAGGCGCTGCAAAAATTCATGAACGGACCTCCTCGCACGATGACCGGTAGGAAAATGGATAGCACAAACCATCGATTCTTTGCACCCTGCCCTCGCGGGCTTGAAACCCTGCTCGAAGCGGAACTCCATGGCCTCGATCTGTCCGCAACGGCCAAAACAGACGGAGGCGTCGGCTTCCAAGGATCCTGGGCGGCCATGTGCGAAGCGAACCTGACATCTCGCATCGCCAGCCGCATCCTCTGGGAAGTCGGACAGCGCCCATACCGTACGGAAAACGACGTCTATCGCGCGGCCTACGCGCTGGCCTGGCCCGAGTGGTTTACCCCCTCGCAAACGATCAAGGTCAAGGTCAGCGCACACCGCTGCCCACTGCCCAGCCTGGACTTCCTCACGCTCCGGATCAAAGACGCGGTCTGCGACAAGTTCATCGCCGCGCGCCACAAGCGGCCCAGCGTCGATACGGCGCACCCGAACATCCGTGTCGATGCCTTTCTCGACCAAACCACCGTCACATTTTACCTTGATACATCCGGCGAGCCCCTCTTCAAACGAGGGCACAGAACAGCGTCCGTCGACGCACCGCTGAGAGAGAATCTGGCAGCCGGCATACTGCAGCTCGCCGGCTGGACCCCGGACGATATCCTGCTCGACCCCATGTGCGGGAGTGGGACGATTCCACTCGAAGCCGCATTGGTCGCCCGTCGGATTGCACCGGGTATAACACGGAGCTTCGGGTTTGAACGGCTGCTGAGCCACGATGCCACGATCTGGAACGATCTGCGGGAAGCCTCACGGTTCGAACAACTTACCGAAGCACCTACACCCATCTATGCCTCAGATCGCGACACCGCCGCAGTGAAAATCGCGCAACGGACGTTTCAAGGCGCGGGAGTCGCCGGCGATATCCGTCTAAAACAGAGCGATATCTTCTCGCTCGAAGCGCCCGCTGACCGAGGCGTGATGGTCATCAACCCTCCCTATGGCATCCGCCTCAGCCAACCGGACGAGTTGGCATCCTTCTACCCCCGGCTCGGAGACTGGCTCAAACAGCGGTTCGCGGGCTGGCGCGTCTATATGCTGACCGGCGACATGCGCGCACAGAAATCGATCGGACTATCCCCGTCAAAAAAAACTCCCCTCTTCAATGGATCGCTGGAATGCCGCTTATACGAGTTCAAGATCGTGGACGGTCCGATGAGGAGAAAGCCCCGCCTGCCCTAACCCTCGTTATCCATGACGGCGCATCGCCTTTTCGACAAGCTTAGGGGCCTCAACGCGCATAGAACCGCGTTGCTCGTGAAGCGTATCTCGTCTTTTGATTGCACTCAGAACGGTGGGTTTGGTCTATACTCCGGGCATGTCTGATCGCTCCGACTCCACCGCGTCCTTCTCGGATGAAGCCAGACGGACCTTCTACGAAGGCCATCGGTCGCTGGCCCTATTCATGATCTTGATTGTGTTCGCGGCGCCGTTTGCAGGACTCTACGTAGCTGGACTTCTCGGCGTGGTAATCGGAGTGCTGGTATCGGCCGCAGCCTATGTGCTCATGCCCTGTCTCTGGAGATGGATTGGCGACTGACCCTGTGTAAGTCAGCCGCCGTTCCTCGATACTTGATAGTTATTGCTGAATAGCCGACAGCAGCCACCGCCCATCCCGCACCCGCATAAACGTCCAGACTTCGCGGGATTCACTCGATGTCTCCTCACTGCCCTCGATGAGATGGCCTGGTTCTCCGCACGGAATCGTCATGGAAACGCTGTAGTCGCGGGCGCTCCAGCGTAAGGCCGCAGTCGCATAGTCCGTATTGTCTTCGGACCAGGCTTCGAGCACTTCTGCCTGCAGCAACTCCACGGCTTCCACGTGATTCTGAATTCCCCTGCTGCTGTCCTCTGCCAAGGCAGAGCTGAAATAGCTCAGCATCTCAGGCGTCACGGCACGTCGCAACGCCGCCACATCTTGCGCGCTCCAGGCTGATTGAACATCGGTGAGCAATTGCTGAAATGCCGCCTTATCTCCGGTGGTCACAGCGAATGTATCGACTGCCGGCCTAAGGACCGTGTCATTATACGACGTGTCGAGGAGACTGCCCTTGACGGCCGTGCTCCGCGAGATGCCCGATAACACCGGGGCAGATGTCCGCCGAGTTTTCTTGAACAAATAGAACGCACCCGCTCCTAACATCATCAGCAAGAGCATCAGCCCGATTGAGTTGGAAGCCGGAGCCGGCTCCCCGTCCAGAGTTTTGGCGCTGCTGTCCGTCGCACCGAAAATCATGTGGCCGATCCACGATCCAGCCAGACCCGCAGCGATCCCAGTGAGCAGAGGGTTGCGTTGCAGAAAAGATGGCTGTGAAGACGGCGCCGACTGCGCTGTCTGGTTGCTCGCCGTGGTAGGCGGCGGGGCCGTCGTTGGCTTGGCGGTGGTAGACTGTTCAATCGGCTTGGCGCCATTGTCT
>SXPO01000024.1 GCA_005793285.1 Nitrospiraceae bacterium | reverse complement strand
GTGGTGAATGGCCTCGATCGTCTGCGGCATGACTCCGACATCCGCAGCCACGACCAAGATGACAATGTCAGGAACTTTTGCGCCGCGCGCGCGCATCGAGGTAAAGGCCTCATGGCCCGGCGTATCAAGAAACGTCACCAGCTTGCCGCGCACCGGCACCGTATACGCGCCGATATGCTGCGTAATCCCGCCGGCTTCCCCTTCAGCCACTTTCGTCTGTCGGATCGCATCCAGCAACGACGTCTTCCCATGGTCGACATGTCCCATGATGGTGACAACGGGAGGACGGGGCTCAAGCCGCTCTTCGCCGCCGCTTTCAACCACGTCTTGCAACAATTCTTCACCGGCCTTTTCCACGGCCACTTCGATTTTCACGCCGCTCTCTTCAGCGATCATCGATGCGGCATCCAGATCCATCGGCTGATTGAAGGTGAGCATCTGGCCCATCTCCATCAGCTTGCGCACAATATCGGCGGGTCTCTGACCGATCAACTCGGCAAATTCCTTGACGCTCGTCCCCGGAGTCAGCTTGATGCCCTTTTTACGCGGCTTGGTGATCTCGCTCGGGGCGCTGTGATGCAGGTGCTTCGAGCGGTCGTCGCGCCGGTGAACGGGAATGGCGCGGAGATCTTGCCAGCGCGCGGCATCCTCTCGGAACTTGACGTCCTGCTGCTGCTGCTGCTCGTCTTTAGGCCGTCCCGGCTTCCGCGCCTTCTTGAGTTTGTCTCGCTGCCCCTCAGCCTCAATGGCCTCGAACGCCATGCTCTTTTTCTTGGCTGCCACCGCCTCGACTGTGGTTGCCGCACTCGGCGGCGCAGCCACGGCCGGCTTGACAGGAACAGCTTCCTGCACCGGCACAACGGGAGGAGCTGGCGTCAATGCGACCGCCTCACTCGGCGCCGCCGTTTCCACTGGTTGGATACTTTCGGTCTCTACCGCGATGGGCGGCTCAGGAGAAACTGCCGATAGAGACACGGCAGTCGGAGCGACCAGAATGGATTCAACTTCGCCGGCCTGCGCGGGAGAGAGCGCCTCGTTCGGTTCATCTTCTTTCTTCCGCTTGATCAGAATGCGCCGCTTATCCGGCTTGGCCGCCTCCTGCCCCTTCACGGCCCCTGCCTTGATATGATGCACATCATGAGCGGTTTTCATCCCCTGTGGCGTCGATCCCTCGCCGGCTTTTCCTCCGCCCTTGGTGCTCGGAGTAAATTTGTCCGATATTTTTTGAGCGATGTCATCGTCCAACGCACTACTGTGAGAGGCGACGGACAGGCCCATCTTCTTCAATTCGGACAGGAGTGTCTTGTTCTCCAGCCCTAGTTTCTTGGCAAGTTCGTAGACACGCATGCTCATCAGACTGCCCCCATCTCCTAGCCGCTTGCCGTTTCTCCGGCTTCAGCTCTGGCAGCCTGCCGAGCCTCTTCTTGCAACCGCTGGGCTTCGGCTTCTTCCGCGAGAGCCGCCTTGATTTCCTTATCCCGCTCGACTTTTTCCTTTTCGTACTCAGTCGCGCTGATGATATCGATTTTCCAGCCGGTCAACCGCGCCGCCAGCCGTACGTTCTGCCCGTTCTTACCGATGGCCAACGACAACTGGGAGTCGGCCGCGACGACAAGAGCCGATTTCTTTTCCTCGTCGATGCCGACTTTCTCGATCGTCGCCGGATTCAGGGCTTCTGCAATAAATACCCGAAGATCTTGCGTCCAGGTAATGATATCGATTTTCTCGCCCCGTAATTCACGGACAACCGCCTGCACACGCGATCCCTTGATACCCACACAGGCGCCGACCGGATCCACAGCCTTTTCCCGCGAGGTAACCGCGATCTTCGTGCGGTCGCCCGGTTCCCGGACAACCGACTTGATCTCGATGATCTTTTCCATGATCTCAGGCACTTCGAGTTCGAAAAGCTTCGCCACAAATTGCGGATGGCTGCGGGAGAGAATGACTTGCACATCCTTTGGCGTACGACGAACTTCCAGCAACATGGCCTTGACCCGATCGCCTCGGCGATAAGTTTCCCGCGGAATCTGCTCTTGAATGGGGAGAATCGCTTCCGTCTTCCCAAGATCGACCAGATAATTCCGTCGCTCCATGCCGAGGATGATGCCGTTCACCAAATCTCCCTGGCGCGTGGAGTACTCCTTTTGAACCGCTTCCCACTCTGCCTCACGGACCTTCTGGAAGATGACTTGCTTCGCCGTCTGCGCCGCAATCCGCCCCAGCTCATTCATTTCAATCAACGATCCGATCTCGTCACCGACCTCCGCTCCACTATCGTATTGGCGGGCCTCCTGCAGCGAGATCTCCGCTTTCGGATTGCTGACCTGATCAACGATGATCTTCTTGGAGACGACAGAAATTTCGCCGGTTTTTGGATCGATTTCGACTTGAATATTTTCAGCTTGGCCGAAACGCTTCTTAGCGGCTGTCTGTAGGGCGGACTCGATGGCCCCGATGACTCGCGCCTTGTCGATCCCCTTTTGGCGTCCGATTTCGTCGATCACAGAGATAAGTTCTCGGTTCATGCGTCACGCTCCTGGATCCGATTACCTGCACACACCGGGCTGCTCCTCC
>SXPO01000209.1 GCA_005793285.1 Nitrospiraceae bacterium | reverse complement strand
GGGATGGGTGTGCGGGTAGGGGTGGGAGTGGTCATTCGTGGGTCCGGAGATGCGATTCTGCTAGAAAAGCGACGTGATTGTGGATGGTGGGGATTGCCCGGTGGCAAGGTCGAGCCGGGGGAGTCGCTCGTTGAGGCTGCCGTACGGGAGGTGCGTGAGGAAACGGGGCTGGCGGTAGAGGTTACGCACCTTATCGGCGTGTATTCAGACCCTCGTGGCCGCATCGTGACCTATCCGGACAATGGCGATGTTGTCCAATTGATCGACGTCATCGTCGGTGCGCGAGTCCTGTCCGGCAGTCTTCTGTGTAGTCATGAGAGTGAAGAGGTGCGGTTTTTTACTCCGGCTCAATTGCCTGAAGAGATTGTGCCTCCGGCGCGGCAACCGATTGCCGACGCATTTGCAGGCCAGCGCGGAGTTCTGCACTAGGGCTAGGATGGACTCGTAATGACATCATTTCAGGATCTCCTTATTCTCAGTCTTGGACGAGGACTCCAGGTTCTCGCGGGCCTTGTCACGATCAAGACCGCGACGACTCTGTTGTCACCGAGCGATGTCGGTAGCATGAACCAACTGATGAGTCTTGCGATCTTAGGGACCTCAGCCATCCTGACCCCCGTAGCGGCGTATATCGGTCGAGGCTGTCTGGATTGGATGGATGGTGGAACCTTGAGCCGAAGGCTTGGCTCATACCTTCTCGTCGTTCTGGCTGTCGCGCCGGCTCTTGGTTTTGTTGCATGGGCGATCCAGAGCCAGTTGATGATCGTTGCGGGTGTTGGGGCGGCTTGGGTTGGAGGATTGGTGGCGCTCTATACGCTGGGATTTTCACTTCATTCATTGGGGACCTCAGGGCTGAATCTGATGGGCCACCGGTTTCTGTACAGCCTGTTCGGGAACGTTGCGGCATGGGGGGGGCTGGCCTTGGCGGTAGGGTATTCGAATGGCGCAGCAAGCCCGGAAACGTGGTTGTTTGGAATCTTTTGCGGATTTCTTCTTTCCTCCCTCTCCTATGTGCTCTTGGATCGGTATGCCAGAGTGGCTGCTCCTGCTCGTTTATCTGATGGGCCAGGGGTGCTCCCTTTCGATGGGTGGACGGTGTTCATGTTTGTGTGGCCGCAAACGATGGTCTTCATCTTGTGGTGGATCCAGTCGCAAAGCTATCGGTTCGTTCTCACCTGGGTCGCCGACATTGCAACGGTTGGGTTGTTTGCGGCCGGTTATATGATTTGCTCCGTTCCCATGCAGACGTTTGAAACCCTATTCAACGAGTTTTACAGCCCGACGTTGTATCGAGCGCTCAAGGGGCAAAGCAGGGAGGGGATGGCGCGGGCATGGAATGCCTATGCCGCGGCTTACATCCCAGCCGTCATTCTCTTTGGCGCATTTTTGGTTGGAAATGCAGCATTCATGGTGAAGCTCCTCTTAGGTGAGCAGTTTCAGATAATCGCGCCGGTTCTTATATGGCCTGCCTTGACCGAGACCTTTCGGGCCATTTCGTCTACGCTGCACCAGCTGGGTTTGGCGAAGGTCGATATGACCGTGAACGTCTTGCCTGTTGTGGTTGGCGCGCTCGTCGCGCCGACAATGGTATACGTTCTGGCCCCCTACGAACCGTTGGTGGGGACAGCGTTGGCGCTTTTGACAGCCGGCGTGGCCGTGTTTGCCGTAGTCGTCCCTATCAGCCGTCGTGCCCTGCCAGTTGCGTGGCCTGTCCGACGGATTTTGTGTGCGGTAGCGTTTGGCATTCCACTTTGTCTCCTGGGACGGGTGATGGGTGTGGGGTTTGGCGTGCTATCCGAGAGCAAGGCCGTGGTCGCGTTGGTGATCTCAGGCCTGGTGATGGTGCTGCTCCAGTATGTCATGGCGAAAGAATGGCTTCGCGAGGTGCGCTCAACGGTGGTGAGAGGCTTATGAAGACGCCGGGGCTTGTCACCATTATGGTGCCGGTTCTCAACGGTGAGCTGTTCCTGCAGTTGGCGCTGGATTCCTTGCTGGCACAAGATTATCAGCATTTCGAGATTGTGATTCTTGACAATCAGTCGACGGATCGAACTGCGGAGATTTGCCGGGCTTACGCATGCCGCGACCCGCGAGTGCGATATGTGCTGGATACGGTTAATCGCATTTCCCATGCCGCCGCAAACCATCTCGCCACATTCATTGACGGCGAATTCTGCATGATTGCCTGTGATGATGATCTTTGGATGCCGAACTTTCTCAGTGTTCTGGTGAAGTATCTTCAGCTGCATCCCGACGTAGGGTTGGTGTTTCCCAATGCCTATTATGTAGATGTGGAGGGGGAATGTGGAACGCAACGGCTACTGGCCAGGCGAAACCTCTATGCGCGCGGCGATTCACCCTTGGCGAATGTGTGGCGCTACCTCGGGCAGCGTCGGGTTGTCCCGACGATCTTCGGTCTCTACCGGAGCGAAGCGTACCTGGGCGCCTTGCCGTTCGACACGTTCGATGAAACGATCGCCGATGTGGATAATTTGTTCCTCATCAAACTGATGGTGCAGACCAAGGTTCACGCGATTGACGAGGTTCTTTTCTTTTACCGTAATAAGTATCGAGGGTATGACCCTTCGTTGGCGAGTGGCAGTCCCAAGGGGAAATCGGTTTTTCACGCGTGGTGGTTTTTCGTCCAGCATCAATGGCGCTTCGTTCAAAAGATTATTCAGGTTGTGCAGGGAGCTCGATTGAGCTGGCCCGTGAAATGCGCCTTGCAGGTTCGGGCCTACTATACGTTTTTGGTTACGATCACCGTGCTTCGGTTGCGAGCATTGATTGGCCGGGTCCTGGTCCTGCTCCGGCTGAGAGAGGGGCCTCCGCGCAAGAAAGATGTTCATTTTGAGAAACGTTCCACCGCGCTCCGTGCGGCGGGGTATGATCCAGTCGGAAAAAACGATGTGGGCAAGGAGCAGCCATAGTGCGAAGAGCCGTTTTGTCGATGGAGAGAGGTGAACAAGGGCTTACTGTGATCATCCTCTGTACTCTCACGTTATGATGCAGGGTAAGGTTGGTGAGGATCTGCGGGATGTTGCGCAGCCGATGATCTCGGTTGTGACGCCGTCGCTCAATCATGGCCGTTTTCTGAGACAAACGATCGAGAGTGTGGCAGCGCAGACCTTCCGAAGCTTCGAGCACATTGTGGTTGACGGGGGGTCGATGGATGGCACAGTGGAGATCCTTAAGGAGTTCCCTCATCTCCGGTGGATATCTGAGCGGGACGACCATGTCGTGGAGGCTTACCGAAAGGCCTTGGCCATGGCAAGGGGACGGTACATCATTCAATGCTGTGTCTCGGATGGGTTTCTTGATCTGAATTGGTTCAATAAGTGCGTCGATATTCTTGAGAAGGATGATGAGGTGTCGTTGGTATGGGGATTTGCCCAAACGATGTCCGAAGAGGGGGATCTGTTGAACGTCTCCTTTCAGGATTTTTTCGCTGATCCCCCTCCGCAAAAACGGGATTTTTTCGCGTTCTGGCTCGCCAGCGGGTTCCCCTTGCCCGAGGGGAACTATTGTGTGAGGAGCGAGGTGATTAAGCAGTGGTTCCCTGATGGACAATCGAGTGATTGGTTTCGGGTCTGTCCTCATCTTGGGTTCATGTATAAGTTTTTTACACAGGGATATAATCCATATTTTATTCCTGCGGTCGCCAATTTCGGCCGTACGCATCATGATCAGCGCAGCCAACGCTTAAGTAATGTTGAGAAGCCTGGACAGGCCGCCTACTTCAAGGCTGTGAAAGAGTACGGGAAGAATATTCTCAACGGAAGTACGGTGCATCAGTTTCGCAATGGCCGTTCGCAGGTGATAGGGCAAATTGCGCCGCACGAGCTCTCTTCACTGAGGAGAGACATCTGGCGGCATCGGTTGCTCCGCTCCCGTCTGCTCCGAGTCGATCCGTATGCTCTCGCGTTGAAGATCAAGGAACGAATATTCAGTTGAGCGGAGGCTGGTTGATCCCTGGCTTGTGCGTTGTTCTGTTGTTGCCGTTTGATTGGCTGCCTGGCATGATGTGCGGAGCATTCGCAGTCAAGTTTTTTCTGAAAAAATCAGAGGAGAGGTAAGGATATTGATAGCCACACCGCGCATGCCTTCCCGAAGGCTGGATGTGCTCTTCGTCAATGCCGATTCATCCTTGCAGGCCTATCAAGGATTGGCGAAGACCTATTCGGCCATTGAGCCGCCCACCTGGGCCTTGTTGCTGGCGCAGGCCTGCCGCGCGAAGGATTTCGGCGTAGCGATTCTGGATTGTGATGCGGAGAAGTTATCGCTGCCTGATGCGGTGAGCCGAATTCATAGCGCCAATCCTCGGCTGGTTGTCTTTGTGGTGTATGGGCAAAATCCGAACTCCGGGACGACGGGAATGATCGGGGCGAGTGCCCTTGCGAGTGAACTTAAGCAGCAGCATCCTGAATTTCCTGTTTGCTTCACTGGCTCGCATACCAGTGCCTTGCCACTTGAGGTGCTGCAACTTCCTTTCGTGGATTTTGTCTTATTGAATGAAGGCGTGTATGCCCTGCAGAATCTCCTGCGCACCGATCTGCGCTCCGGGTTAAGAGCCGTGCGAGGGGTCGGGTATAAGTCCGTCGGCCAATCAGGGGAGCGGCATCCGATTTTGAACGAGCCGCAGTCGGTGGTGCCGCAAGATCGTATGGATATCGATATGCCGGGCTACGCCTGGGATCTCTTGCCGTACCGGTCTCGTCCGCTCGATTTGTATCGGGCGCATTTTTGGCATGCGGAGTTCGATCATGACAAGCGTACTCCCTTCGCATCGATTTATACGTCGCTAGGGTGTACCTTCGCGTGCGATTTCTGCATGATCAACATCGTTAATCGCACAGACAACGCGAACGGGGTCGATGCCTCGCAGTCCCGCGGGATGCGGTTCTGGAGCTCCAAGCTGATTGCGGGCGAGTTGGAAGCGCTTGCGAAGATGGGAGTGGAAACCATTCGCATCAGCGACGAAATGTTTTTCTTGAATCGCAAATATTATGAGCCGCTCTTGCAGGACATCATCGAGCGGGATTTGCGGTTGCGGATGTGGGCCTATGCGCGAGTTGATACCGTGCGCCATGAATATATTGAATTGTTCAAGAGGGCCGGTATCAATTGGTTGGCGCTCGGCATCGAAGCCGGAAATCAAGCCGTGCGGCAGGAGGTGTCGAAAGGCTCCTTTCAAGAGGTCAATATTCGTGCGGTCTGCGAGAAGGTGCGGGCCGGCGGCATGAACATCATCAGTAACTACATCTTCGGGTTCTCGGACGATACGATCGCGACGATGCAGGAAACGTTGGATCTGGCCTTGGAGCTGAATACGGAAATGGCCAATATGTACCCCTGTCAGGCGCTTCCGGGAAGTCCGATGTATCAGATGGCCAGGCAGAAGGGCTGGAAGTTGCCCGAGACCTATAGCGGCTATGCGTTTCTCTCCTACGACAGCGAGCCGCTCCCCACAAAGTATGTCACCGCGGCGGAGGTGCTGAAGTTTCGAGATGAGGCGTGGCAACAGTATTTTTCCAATCCCGCGTATCTGAAATTGGTTGCGAGCAAGTTCGGGGACAAAGAACGAGCCAATGTCGAAGATATGGCTAAAGTGCGGTTGCGCCGAAAACTACTCGGCGATTAGGGAGGGATCCGTTTCATGGACAGGCAATATGGCGACGGGGTGCCGAGATGATCATCACCAGGACCCCGTTCCGCATTTCGTTTTTCGGCGGCGGCACAGACTATCCCTCCTGGTATCAGGAGCATGGCGGGGTTGTGCTGGCGACCTCGATCGACAAGTATTGTCATATTAGTTGCCGATATCTTCCGCCTTTCTTTGAGCACAAGCACCGCATCGTGTATTCGATTATTGAGAATGTGCAACGGGTTGGCGAGATCAAACATCCGGCCGTTCGCGCCATTCTCGATTGGGCCGGGTGCGACGAGCAGGGGCTTGAAGTCCATCACGACGGCGACCTGCCTGCGAGGTCCGGGCTGGGCTCCAGTTCGTCGTTTACTGTTGGACTGATTCATGCGCTGTCGGCCTTGCGGGGGAAGTACATCACGAAAGACGATCTTGCCGCGCAAGCGATCCACATGGAGCAGCACATCATCAGGGAGAATGTCGGGTCGCAAGATCAGATCACTGCCGCGTTTGGCGGGTTCAATCGAATCGACTTCAAGACCAACGATACCTTCCAGGTCTCGCCCATCATTTTGACGAAAGACCGGTTGCATGAATTCCAGTCGCATTTGATGTTGTGCTTTACGGGCTTCTCAAGAATTGCATCAGAGATCGCCAAATCGAAGATTGAGAACTTCAAGAACCGGGGAAACGAACTGAATCGCATGACAGAGATGGTCGATGAGGCGATTCAGATCCTGCAGAATACAAAAACGCCTATCGAGGAAGTTGGCCGACTGCTGCATCAAAGTTGGTTGTGCAAGCGAAGTCTTTCCGACAAGGTCTCGACGCCCGAGATCGACCACTTGTACGAGGAAGCCATGCGGGCTGGCGCTGTTGGCGGGAAGATTCTTGGGGCCGGCGGCGGCGGGTTCCTGCTGCTGTTCGTGAGGCCTGAACTGCAATCGAAAGTACGGGAGCGATTGAAACATTTGATCCATGTGCCGTTTGAGTTTGAAAACTCGGGCAGCCGAGTGGTCTTGTACCAGCCTGACGGGCTTTCCTGATTATGCCGCTGAAGAAAGACTCGTCCATTTATGTTGCGGGCCATGCCGGCCTTATTGGTTCGGCGGTCGCCCGACGGTTGGAGCGTGACGGTTATCGAGGCCTTGTCACGCGAGGCCGAAATCAGTTGGATCTACAGGATGGCGGGCGGGTTGCCAAATTCTTCGACGAGGTCCATCCGGACTATGTGGTCCTTGCTGCTGGCCGAGTGGGTGGGATCATAGAAAACCAGACATTTCCCGCAGATTTCATGGACGAGAATATCGCCATTCAGCTCAATGTGTTGAAGGCTGCACGCAAGGCTGGTGTGCGAAAGCTGATTTTCTTCGGTTCCTCCTGTATGTATCCACGGGAATGTCCCCAGCCGATGGCTGAGGATGCCCTCTTGTCCGGCAAGCCAGAGCCGACGAGTCTTCCCTATGCTATTTCCAAGCTCGCAGGGACCTATATGTGTTTGGCTTATAACAAGCAGGATCAGGTTACTCGGTTCATTCCTGTCATCCCGAATAGTGCCTACGGTCCGCACGACAACTTCGACACGAAATCCAGCCATGTCCTGTCGGCACTCATGGCGCGGTTTCATCAGGCCAAGGTGAGCGGCGCCGAATCCGTCACGCTGTGGGGGAGCGGTTCGCCGAGACGGGAGTTCATTCATGCAGACGATATTGCGGATGCGTGCGTGCATCTGCTGATGCAGGATAACGCGGAGGTTGAGCTTCCCCTCAATCTGGGAGTTGGCGCGGATGTGTCGATTAAAGAATTGGCTGAATTGATTGCCGGAGTAGTGAGATACGAGGGGCGCCTGGAGTGGGACCTGACGAAGCCCGATGGCGCGCCGCATAAACTCCTCGATAGTGCGCGGATTCAGTCTCTTGGATGGAAGCCGAGCATCGGGCTTGCCGCCGGTCTAGCGAGTACTTACCAGTGGTATGCAGCCCATCAAGTCTGACAGGACAACCGTCTGCGCAATATTGCGCGGCATGCGAAGGATGGTGAGATGACGAAGGAAGAACTGATCGCGTTTGAGGAAGAGATCGCAGCCTTGTTCAACACGGGGAATATTCGCGCCCCTGTCCATCTCTATTTCGGCAATGAAGAGCAGATGATCGGGATCTTTCGAACCATTCGCCCTCAGGATTGGGTGTTTTGTTCGTGGCGATCGCATTATCAATGCCTGTTAAAGGGCGTACCTAAGGAATTGGTTCGTGCGGAGATATTGGCTGGCCGGTCGATTTCGCTGTGTTTCCCGGAGCAGCGTATTTATTCCTCGGCCATCGTTGGCGGTGTGTTGCCGATTGCAGTTGGGGCGGCCATGTCGATTCAGCGTCGAGGCGAGGACTCCAAGGTCTATTGTTTTTTGGGGGAGATGACAGCGGAGACGGGGATTGCGCATGAGGCCATCAAATACAGCAGAAACCATCGTCTGCCCATCCACTTCATCGTCGAAGACAATGCGAAATCGGTCTGCACCGATACAAGGGAGGCCTGGAATCAGCCTCGTCTGAGTTTTGAAGGCGTGGCCGATGAGTATGTCAGCTACTACCGCTATGAAACCAAATATCCCCATGCCGGTGCCGGCGTGCGGGTCCAGTTCTAAGGTGAGGGCGATGAAATACTTTGACGAACTTAAGCGGTCGATGACATTCCTGGCGCAAGATCCGCGAACGATCTTTATCGGGCAAGCGGTGGCGGCGGCTGGGACCGCCATGACCAATACGTTGAAGGATGTGCCTCGTGATCGCCTCATCGAACTGCCTGTCGCCGAAGAAATGCAGATGGGAATGACGACGGGTATGGCCCTGACAGGGCTTGTTCCCGTCAGTATCTTCCCGCGATGGAATTTCCTCTTATGCGCCATCAACCAGTTGGTGAACCATCTGGACAAAGTGCAAGTGATGTCCAATAACGGGTATAAGACCAAGGCGATCATTCGCACGGGTATTGGCTCTCAGCGTCCGTTACACCCGCAGCATCAGCATGTGGGTGACTATACGGAGGCGTTACGGGCCATGTGCAGCACCATTGAGGTGATTCGCCTCGAAGAGCCCTCTGATATTTTCCCGGCCTATGAACGCGCGCTGCTCCGTGACGACGGGCGTAGCACGATCCTGGTCGAGTATGGTGATTATTACGGTGAGAAGTAAGCGCCGGTTGTACTCGGCGGTGGTGAGCTATGAGACGGACCATTCCGGCATTATTCGCGAATGTGAATATTCTGAAATTAACAGGCCACTGGCTGGGTAGGAATCTATGAAATATCCCTTGATGCGTAACAATATTCTTCGCGAGGATCTCGATGCCGTGATCGAGCATCTCAAGCAAGAGGATCCGATCCTGACGCATGGCGCCAATGTGCGGGCCTTTGAGGCCGAATGGTCTGCATGGTTGGGGGTAAAGTACAGCGTCTTCGTCAATTCCGGTGCGTCGGCGAATCTCTTAACTATGGCCATCCTCAAGATCCGCCATCCTGAGGGAGGGGAAGTGATCGTGCCGCCGTTGGCATGGGTCTCTGATATCGCGTCGGTGCTGCAGAATGGATTCACGCCGGTCTTTGCGGATATCGATCCCCGGACGTTGGGGATGGATCCCGCAAACATTCTTGCGGCGATCACGGATAAGACCAGAGCCGTCTTCCTCACCCATGTGCAAGGGTTCAACGGGTTGACGGACGAACTGATTGCCGAACTCACGCGCCGCAATGTCCCGCTGATCGAGGATGTCTGCGAATCCCATGGCGCGACCCACAAGGGGAAGCGTCTGGGGAGCCTGGGCTGGATATCGAATTTCTCCTATTACTATGCCCACCACATGAGCACCATCGAAGGCGGCATGGTTTGCACCAATGACCCGGAGGTCTACCAACAGGTCCGCATGCTGCGGTCCCATGGCATGGTACGGGAATCGAACGACAACGATCTCCGCAGCGCGTACCAGACTGACAACCCTGAGCTGAACCCGGATTTTATTTTTGCCTACGCGGCCTACAACACGAGGAATACCGAGATTGGCGGCATCATGGGGCGGAGCCAGCTCAAGCGCCTGGATCGCATCGTCACGCGCCGGACGGAAAATCTGCTTCGTTT
Organism: Nitrospiraceae bacterium; assembly: GCA_005793285.1. GTDB lineage: Bacteria > Nitrospirota > Nitrospiria > Nitrospirales > Nitrospiraceae > Nitrospira_D. The sequence continues at coordinate 12,450 of SXPO01000209.1, read as the reverse complement.
CTTGACGCACATCGATTCGTCAAAATACCGCACCGACTTCAAGCTGGAAGGATCCAGCAACTATGCCTTCAATCTTATTTTGAAGCATCCGGATGATGATCTGGTTCAGCGCCTCATGCAGAAGATGCGGGAGTCTGGCGTCGAGTTCCGGAGAGGCAGCGCAGGAGGTGGCAATCAAATTCGCCAGCCCTATCTGAAAGGTATTGTGCCGGACGGGCACCATCTGAAATTTCCTGAAACGGAACATGTCCACTTCTACGGTTTTTATATTGGCAACTTTCCGGATCTGAAAGATGTGGAAGTCGATCAGCTCTGCGCGATCCTGAATTCGGCATAACATGGCAGTCGCAACGGCTATTATTCTCGCTGGGGGTTTGGGGACAAGACTTCGCAGTCTCGTGCCTGACCTGCCCAAGCCGATGGCGCCGATTGGTGGCCGCCCGTTCCTGGCGCATCAGCTGGATTATTGGATCGCCCAAGGGATCGGCCGGTTTGTGCTGTCCGTCGGCTACCGGTACGAAGCTATCACGGCATATTTTGGGACTCGATACAAAGGCGTTGACCTTGAGTATGTCATTGAGGAGCGGCCGTTGGGGACTGGCGGAGGGCTCCTGCTCGCCGCAGAGAAAATCAGCCACGAGAGACCGTTTTTGCTCTTGAATGGGGATACCTATTTTGCGGCAGACTGGAAGGTGTTAAGTGCTTATGCGCTGGCGCATGATGCAGACTGGTGCCTCTCTCTTTTTCGGACAAGTGAAGAGGGGCGGTATATGGGCATCGAGATGTCGCCTGACGGGCAGATCACGTCGTTGAAGTCAGGGCGTGCGCAGGGTTCTCGCCTGGCCAATGGCGGCGTGTACTGGGTCCACCCGCGGGCCTTGCGAGGAGGTCGCTTCGCTCCAGGCGAAAAGGCCTCTCTCGAAGATGACATGTTTCCTGCCGCGCTTGCTTCTGGTCAGCGTCTGTTCGGTGTCGAGTGTGCCGGCACGTTCATCGATATCGGAGTGCCGAAAGATTATCATCGAGCTGCCACGCTGTTAGTACGTTAGGTTCACGACATAACGGTTCGATCAGAGAAAAGGAAGCCTCTATGAGTTGCAACATTCTTGTCACAGGCGGTGCCGGGTATCTTGGTTCCACCATGGTTCCGGATCTCCTTCAGTTGGGGCATAGGGTCACGGTGCTGGATAGCTTTATGTACAAGCAGTCCAGTTTGAACCATGTATGCCACCATCCCAATTTTTCAGTCGTCAAGGGCGACATCCGCATCGAAGGCGTGATGGCTCCTTTGCTCAAGAAGGCCGATATCGTGATTCCGTTGGCCGCTCTGGTGGGGGCGCCGATGTGCAGTCAGGACCCGGTGGGCGCCAGGACGATCAATCACGACGCGATTGCCCTGATGTTGAAGCTGCTGTCGAAGCAACAGTTGGTGCTGATGCCAACCACCAATAGCGCTTACGGGACTGGCGACAAGAATAACTTTTGCACGGAAGAGTCTCCCCTGAACCCGATTTCGCTCTATGCGAAAGAAAAAGTGGAGATCGAGAAGGATCTCATGCAGCGTGAGAACGCCATCAGCTTTCGGCTCGCCACTGTGTTCGGGATGTCACCGCGTATGCGGATCGATCTGCTCGTGAACGATTTTACCTACCGCGCGGTTCATGATCGGTTCGTCGTCCTATTCGAAAGCTCGTTCAAGCGAAATTATGTGCACGTGCGCGATGTTTCACGAGTCTTTCAGCATGCCATTGTGAGTTTCGACAAGATGAAAGGGCAGATCTATAACGTCGGCCTATCCGATGCCAATGTATCGAAGAAGGAACTGTGCGAGCGCATTCAGAAGCAGGTTCAGGATTTTGTCTTCCTCGATGCGCCAGTAGGGAAGGATCCTGACCAGCGTAATTACATCGTGTCCAACGCCAAGATCGAAGCGACAGGTTTTCAGCCGATCCATTCACTCGATTTGGGCATCAGTGATCTGATCAAGGGGTACACCATGATCAAGAACACCCGCTACGGCAATGTTTAGTGTGCGGCATTGTCCATGCTCTCTTTTCACGCGGCGCGCACACGAGCTGACATGCCATGCGTGATCCGCAGACCATCGCAGACCCAGCCCTTCATGTGCCGGCTATTGATGGCTTGCGTGGAATTGCCGTGCTCATGGTGTTGGCCGTGCATACATCTCAGCGGATCGGTAATGTCGGGTTAGAGGCCTTTCATTTCCCGCTGATCGGAGAGTTCGTTAACGCGGGGGCGCGAGGCGTTGAACTCTTCTTTCTTCTCAGCGCATTTACCCTTTTTCGATCCTCAAAGGCGAAATATTCCGAGGAGTCCAATCCTCGGCGCAACTTTTATATCCGGCGGGCATTTCGGATCCTGCCCCTCTGGTGGATGGCCGTCACTCTGTATGCGCTGGGGGGGCAGAGGTGTCGGCGAGAGTCTGCCAAGCTATCTGCTGTATTTCGGATTTATCCGGTATCTTCCTGGCATTGATGTGTTTCCGCTTGGATGGACGATTTTCGTCGAAGAAACGTTCTATTTATTCTTGCCCATCATTTTCGGGTTTATCGTGAGTCTCCGGCGAGCCGCAGCGTTCTTCGTTGTAATGGTTGGGGTCTCGATCCTTTGGTTGAAGGCCGGTTCTTATCTTGGGGTTCCCACGGCCAACACATTTCTCTATTTGTTTCCATTGGCTCATTGGTATTGTTTCGCGTTGGGTATCCTCTTGTACTGGGTGCATGCAAATGAATTTGTGGGCCGGCATTTTCTCCGTAGCAGGAATCTCTCATGGGCTGTTGACCTCTGCGCGCTGTTGATCGTGCTCGCAGCCATACGGCTGCGTGTTACGGCTTCCTTTGGGCTGGCATTGTTCATGCTGGTGACATTATCTGAGCACTCGCTTATTGGACAGGTCTGTCGTTCGAAATTTTTGAGATATTTCGGGGCGAGTTGTTTTTCGATATACCTGTTTCACTTTTTCATTCTCGACATCCTTGACGGAGTGAAGGAACAGTTTTTCGATTTTGCCGGTTTGAGCAATAGCTCAGTCGAAGTGAGGTTCCTGATCTTCTTCCCCGTCGTTTCTATCGTGAGCCTGGGGTCATGCTTGTGTGTGTTTAACTGGATTGAAAAGCCCTGTGTTGATTTTGGCAAGAGGCTCATTAGGCGGCTGGAAGCTGGCAAAGCCATGGCGCCGCCGGTGTTGGAAGCTTCGAGCTAGAAGAGCCGTCGTGCGGGATACTGAAAGGGCATGCCGATAACGTTGCCATCATGAGACGTCTTTTTCGGAACAGTGCGATCGCCCGGTGGGGGAGGGCGTTTCTCGGCCCGCATTTTGTTGCGGCTGTAAGGGCGTTGCCGCGCTACGCTGCCGACTGGTTTGCCTATCAGGATGTTGCGCCAGGTCAGAAGATCTTTTTCGGCGATTCGTACCCCTGTTTGACTGATCGTGTGAAGGCGACTCCGTTCGATCCTCACTATTTCTTTCAGGCTGCATGGCTTGCGCGCCGACTTTGTGGATTCATGTCCCCGTTGCACGTCGATATCGGGTCCAGTGCGATGATGATCAACGTGCTGAGCGCGAGCGTGAAAACAGCGTTCGTCGACTATCGCCCCCTCCGCGTGCGCCTGTCGAATTTGAATTCTCTCGCCGGAGACATCGTGCAGTTGCCATTTCGTGACGCCAGTATCGCGTCGCTATCCTGTCTGCATGTCATGGAGCACGTAGGGCTCGGTCGATACGGTGACCCCCTAAATCCGTCCGGGAGCCAACATGCTGCAGCGGAACTACAACGCGTCTTGCAGCCAGGCGGAAGGCTGTTCCTCTCGGTGCCGGTCGGCCGTGAGCGGGTCTGTTTCAATGCGCACCGAGTATTTTCTCCCGGCACGGTCAGGTCATTCCTTCCTGAGCTGCAGCTCCAATCATTTTCTCTCGTCGATGATTCCGGACAGTTTAGCGAGGATGTTGCGCTTGAAGCCGCGGGCGGCCTTGAGTATGGCTGCGGCCTGTTCGAGTTTGTGAGGGCGCGTGGGTAACGGTCTTAGGAGCCGCCTGGCCCAGAGCGAGTTGTTTTCATTCAACCTTGTCAGGCGGGACCGATGGATTGCGGCGCAGGCCGCGCAGTTGCCGTCTGGAACCAAAGTGCTTGATGTCGGCGCAGGGTCCTGTCCCTATCGAGATCTGTTTGCGCACTGTGAGTACCGCGCCCAGGATCTGGCTCCGTTGCGAGGCGATCAACTGCGGCACGGAGCATACGGCCAGCTCGACTATGTGTCTGATATCGCGGCGATTCCGGTTCCTGCCGCGAGTTTTGGCGCGGTTCTTTGCACGGAGGTGCTGGAGCACCACCCAGAGCCGATTATCGTTGTGAAGGAGCTGGCAAGAATTCTTGAGCCAGGCGGAAAGCTTATCCTGACGGCACCACTTGGATCAGGCATTCACCAGGAGCCCTATCATTACTATGGCGGATACACGCCCTGGTGGTATGAGCGTTTTTTGAAGACAGCGGGGTTTACCGATATCAGCGTTGAACCCAATGAGGGATCGTTGAGGTTTTTCGAGCAGGAAGCATTGAGATTCGTCCTGACCACGAATCCTTTCAAGATGGATCTTCCGTTCGCGATACGACTGCTGTGGTTTCCGGTATGGATGGCTCTTCTCCCCTTGCTAGGCCTCGCGGTCCCGATTCTTTGCAAATTCATGGACCGGTTCGATCGTGAACGGCGGTTTACGGTGGGGTACCATGTGACCGCCCGACGTATCGGGGCGGTTCCCGCGCCATGAACATCCTTTGCGTGTTTGGCGAGCATGCCTATGGCGATCCCGCCAGAGGTGGAGGCTATGAATACGTGAATTTTCTTCCCGCATTGCGAAGGCTGGGGCATCACGTCAGTTTCTTTGAGTCGTTTTCTCGTGAGCCCTATGACGATTTTGCCGGGCTGAACCGTACCCTCTTGAAGCAGGTGGAAGAGACGTCTCCAGATGTCGTGCTCTGTGTGCTGATGCAGTATGAAGTTTGGATCGAGACGATGCGCCTGATCCGGAGGAGCGGCCCTCTCCTGGTCAATTGGTCGACCGATGATTCATGGAAGTATCCGATGTTTTCACGGCTGATCGGAGCCGAATGGGATCTTGCCGTGACGACCTACCCTCGCGCGGTGGAGTGGTATCAGCGTGACGGCATCGGCAGGCCCTATCTCTCTCAATGGGCGGCGAATGCAGAGATATTGACTCCGCCGCTTCCCGCTGCTGCTTGCCGGTACCCCGTGAGTTTCGTCGGCGCCGCCTATGGGAATCGTCCCGCGATGGTCGAAACATTGCGTCGCGAAGGAGTTGATGTGGCCTGTTTCGGTCACGGGTGGCCTGCTGGGCCGGTGGAGGCTCAGCAGATTTCGGAGATTGTCCGGGCCTCTCAGGTCAGCTTGAATTTCAGCGACGGGTCTCGAAAAGGCGCGGGAGGTAGGGAAGATCGTCAGATCAAGGCTCGGGTTTTTGAGGTTCCCGGATATGGAGGGTGTCTGTTGACTGAGCAGGCTCCGTATCTGGAGAAATACTTTCGCCTTGGCGAGGAGGTCCTTACGTTCGAAGGTCGCGACGAATTGGTCGGTGCCGTCAAGGCGCTGTTGGCGGATTCTGGTCGTCGAGATACCATCGCTCGTCGTGGATTTGAACGGGTTAGTCAGGACCATACTTATGATCGACGATTCGATGAATTGCTGGGAGCGTTGGCTCAGCAAGTTGCTCAGCGACCTCATCGAGCCATCGACTGGCCCGAGTTTGAATCGGCAGCCTGTCGACACAGGTTCGGTTCGTCCTTGAAACTGCTTAGAACTGTGATTGTTGTCTGTGCGTCTTTGTTCTGGGGCAGGCAGCGAGGGGCTCGTGCCGCACGCAGAATAGTATTTGAACTGTCCTGGCGCCTCTGCGGTGCGCATACCTATGCGGCATCTGGCTGGCCTGGGCGGATGTTCTACCGGGAAAGTTGATTATGGCCGATCCTCTAGTCACAGTGGCGATGTCAGTCCACAATGCGGCTTCGACCCTGGAGCCAGCTCTCCGGTCTATCCTGTGGCAGACATTTTCAGATTGGGAATTGATCGTGGTCGATGATGGGTCCACTGATGAAACAGGCTTGATCCTTAGTCAATTTAACGACGCTCGGATTCGCGTGGTGCATGGAGCAGGCGGGCAACAGGGGTTGGCGACACGCTTGAATCAGTGTATTGAGCTTGCCAGGGGAAGGTATATTGCCAGGATGGACGCGGATGACGTGGCCTATCCCGAGCGGCTTGAACGGCAGGTGCGGTACCTTGAAGCGCACCCTGACATTGATCTGCTCGGACATGGGGCCATCCTGTTCAAGGAAGATGGTCAGGCGCTTGGAGTGTATCCAGCTGCGAGTGAGCATGAGGACATCTGCCGTCGCCCCTGGTGGGGTTTCCCTCTTGCCCATCCGACCTGGATGGGCAAGCGATTATGGTTTACTCGTCATCGCTACAGGGACGAGCTGACTAAGGGGCAGGATCAGGATCTGCTGTTACGAAGCTATCGTGTCAGTTGCTTTGCCGCCCTTCCGGATATTCTGCTGGGGTATCGGATGGAGGGCGTTTCTGTTTGGAAATCAGGCCGCGGGCGCATGAATTATTGCCGTCAGCTGGTGGCGCAGGGTAGAGACGTTGTGTCTGCACTGACAGCGGTGCGAGGGCTCTTGACTCATGGTCTGGCGCTGGGTCGCGATGTCTTTCTGGATCTCACGGGAAGCATGAGTCATCGGTCTCGACAATCATTTCAGGCTGCGAGCGACGAGGTTTGTACCCACTGGCAGCTGGTGTGGAGTCGTGTTACGTCAAAAGACATGGTCACCGTCGAATCTCCCATCCCGCGGTCTGATAATTAGGATGTCCTTGATTTTGGTGTTGACATAATGTGTGGCGTTGCCGGGGTCTTAAACTATCGCGAGTCAGAGCCAAACCGTCTCGTGTCCGAGATGATTGGAGCGATTGGGTACCGCGGCCCTGACGACTCCGGCATTTGGGCTGATGAACGAGTCGGGGTGGGCCTCGGTCATGCGCGGCTTTCTATCTTGGATTTGTCGCCTGATGGGCATCAACCAATGTTGTCCTCAAGCGGGCGCTATGTTCTCTCCTATAATGGCGAGGTCTATAATTTTCCTGAGCTGCGGTCTGAGCTGGAGATCGCCGGTGCGAAGTTTCGTGGGCATTCGGATACAGAGGTTATGCTCGCCGCCTTCGAGGAGTGGGGCATTGAGAGCGCGGTACGGCGATTTGTGGGGATGTTTGCCTTTGCCCTCTGGGACCGGGAGAGACGGGCATTGACGCTTGCCCGCGACAGGATCGGAATTAAACCGTTGTACTTCGGGTGGGCCGGAAAGACGTTTTTGTTTGGCTCAGAGCTGAAGGCGCTCCGAGCGCACAAGGGTTTTCGCGCTGAGATTGACCGCGGAGCGCTGGCCTCATTTATGAGAGTAGGGTATGTGCCAGCGCCACTGTCGATCTACAAACATGTCTACAAACTGTCGGCTGGTTGTGTGCTGACCGTAGGAGAAAGGGAGCTCGAAGCCACTGAGGGATTTTCGCCTGACCCGGATGCCCGTCATGCGGCATGGAGACCGGTTCGTTATTGGTCGGCGAAGGAATATGCTGAGGCAGGCTGTGCCTCTCCATTCAAAGGATCAGCAGCGGAGGCGGTGGAGCAACTCGATGGGCTGCTGCGCAACGCCGTGGGGCTGCGGATGATCGCGGATGTTCCCTTGGGTGCGTTTCTGTCTGGCGGGATCGACTCATCGCTGGTCGTGGCGCTCATGCAGGCGCAGAGCAGTCGACCAATTCGGACATTTACGGTCGGATTTCATGAGGCGGAATACAATGAAGCGATTCATGCCAGGAAAGTGGCGGAACATGTCGGGACGGATCATACAGAATTGTATGTTTCTCCCGAGCAGGCGCGAGCGGTTATTCCACGGCTGCCAGCCATGTATGATGAGCCGTTTGCCGACTCATCTCAAATCCCGACATTTTTAGTCTCTGAGCTGGCTCGCAGGCATGTGACGGTGGCCTTATCCGGCGATGGCGGCGACGAATTGTTTGCGGGGTATAACCGGTATTTTTGGGGAAGGCGATTGTGGAGATACCTGGGCCTGGTACATCCGTCAATCCGGCGTGGCTTGGCCGGTGGACTCACGTCCTTGTCGCCAGCAGCCTGGGCAAATTTTTTCAAGCGGTTTGGGCGGTTTCTTCCCGTGGTGGCGAAGCCCGGTGACAAGTTGCACAAGCTCGCAGCTCTGCTGGCGCTGCCGGACCCGGATACCATGTATCTGGGCATGATCTCGCTCTGGAAAGATCCTGCCGAGATTGTGGTGCAGGGGGTGGAGCCGTTGACTCCTGTCACAGACCGAGCCAATTGGGCGACTCTTCAGGATTTCACTATGCGCATGATGTATCTCGATCTGATCACGTATCTCCCGGATGATATTCTCACGAAAGTCGATCGGGCCAGCATGGCGGTGGGTCTGGAAGCGCGCGTGCCCTTACTTGATCATCGAGTCGTGGAGTTTGCCTGGCGGCTTCCGCTTTCGTTCAAAATCCGTCAAGAAGGCGAGGGGAAATGGCTTTTGCGGCGCGTCCTCGACCGGTATGTGCCCAGGCAGTTGATCGAGCGGCCCAAGATGGGGTTTGGTGTGCCATTGGACTCCTGGTTGCGCGGGCCGTTGCGTGAGTGGGCCGAGGAGTTGCTCGATGAGCAGCGACTCCGCCGTGAAGGCTATTTGCACCCTGCCCCGATTCGGGAAAAGTGGGCGGAACATCTTTCCGGTAAGCGCAACTGGCAATATCCATTGTGGAATGTGCTGATGTTCCAGGCCTGGGTTGAACGTGAATGAGCACTCGCCCTCGTCTTCTTTTTCTGATCACCGAAGATTGGTATTTCTGGTCCCATCGGCTCGATCTCGCGCGGGCTGCACGGGATGCGGGGTTCGAGGTCATAATCGCAACTCGAGTCACCGGCCACGGAGAACAGATTCGGGAGGAAGGGTTTCGGCTGTTGCCCCTCATCTTGCTCCGTCGCGGCAGAAATCCTTTCAGCGAGTTGCGGGCGATTCTGCAGTTGGCTCGGCTTTATCGGCGTGAGCGGCCGGACATCGTCCACCATGTGGCCCTCAAGCCGATTCTGTACGGCTCCTTTGCCGCATGGATCGCTCGTGTTCCCGTCGTCATCAACGCGTTCGCCGGGCTCGGGTATACGTTTACCGATCGATCTGACCGGTCTGGCTGCCTTCAGCTTGGTGTTCGCTTGGGCCTCAAGACTGCGCTTTCCCTCAATCATCGTTCGCTCGCATTATTTCAGAATAGCGAAGATCGAGATCGATTGGTCCACGAGGGGATCGTTGCATCCAGCTGCTCACGGATCATTCCCGGATCGGGTGTCGATGTCGAACGATTTTGCCCACGCGAAGAGACAGGGGGAGTGCCGGTCGTGATGTTGGCGTCGCGCATGTTATGGGACAAAGGCGTGGGTGAATTTGTTCAGGCTGCCCGCCTACTGAAGGAGCGGGCAGTGCAGGCCCGTTTCGTGCTTGTCGGTCGATGCGATGAGGATAACCCTGCGGCAATTGAGCGATCTCAATTGCAGCAGTGGGGGCATGAGGGCGTGATCGAATGGTGGGAACATCGAGACGATATGCCCGTGGTGTTGACTTTGGCGACAGTGGTCACGTTGCCGTCCTATCGGGAAGGGCTTCCGAAGGTTTTGCTGGAGGCCGCAGCATGCGGGAAACCGGTCGTGGCAGCGGATGTGCCGGGGTGTCGTGAGGTCGTTCGTCATCGCGTCAACGGGTTGTTGGTCCCGGTAAAGGATCCAGCCGCGCTTGCGGAGGCTATTGGGCTCTTGCTCGATCATCCCGCCCAACGTGCCGCAATGGGTGCTGCGGCACGAGAAATTGTGGTCCGGGAATATTCCGTGCCTAAAGTTGCCGGTCAAGTGCTAGATTGCTACCGGGAATTGTTAGGCCAGAGCTGGGAGGGCCGATCCTCCCTCCGAAATGCATGACGCGCATACTTGTTACAGGAGCTGCTGGATTTCTCGGAGAGCATCTGGTTAAAGGACTCCATGATGCGGGATATGTTGTTCGTGCTCTCGTGCGAGAGCAATCCCTTACAGTATCGTTCCCGGCAGATGTCGAAGTCGCGGTGGGGGACTTGCTCGATGCCCGAGCCATGCGAGCTGTAACAGCTGGCTGTGCTGGCGTGGTGCATTTGGCCGGCAAGGCCCATGTCCTGAACGAGAAACAGTCGGCCGCCCTGGATTTTAACGGCATTAATGTCGTGGGGACACGGCATATTCTAGAAGGGGCCGTTGCTGGTGGGGCATCACATGTGGTGTTTGCGAGTACGGTGAAGGTGTTCGGCGAGACGACGGCAGGCTGTGTGGATGAGTCCTGGATGCCGTGTCCTGAAACTCCCTATGCGCGGTCGAAATGGGTCGCTGAGCAGTTACTCATGGGCTACGCGAAGAAAACAGGATTCATCGCCGTGTCGCTTCGGTTGCCGATGGTTTATGGGCCCACTCAGAAGGGCAATCTCTTTCGGATGATCGCTGCAATCGATCAGGGTCGCTTCCCCCCTCTGCCTCATGTGAATAACGCCCGAAGTATGCTCCATGTCGGCAATTTTGTGCATGCGACAAAATTGGCACTTCAACAGTCAAGAAACGGGCAGCCTGCGTATGTGGTGACGGACGAGAAGCCGTACGAGATTTCTGAGATTTATGATTTACTGCGGACGGGGCTTGGGAAGACGATCCCGAAGTGGCGGATGCCTCTCTGGATGCTGAAGATGGGGGCCGCCTGTGGCGATATGATTCAGACTGCAACGGGGCGGTCGGTTCCTGTGAATTCATCAACGCTAGAGAAGCTGATTGGATCCGCATGGTATAGCGCAGCGGCCATCACGCGAGATCTAGGGTACTGTCCTCCGTATCGGTTCATTGACGCTGTGCCGGAAATGATCCGTTTCTACCGGGCAAGTTTACGATGATGCTTCTGAGTCTTGTCTTTGGCGTCGGTGTTTTGTCTTGGTGGCTAACTTGGCGGCTGACTCGCCTTGACTCGTTCTTGTGTTTATTGGACCACCCCAATGAGCGTTCTCTTCATGATGTGCCGATTCCGCGGACGGGAGGTCTGGCGATTATCGGGAGTCTGTTCCTTGGTTTGATCGCTGCCAGAGTTCTTGGAGTTCTGGTTATGAGGGAGGGCCTAGCTTGGTCGGGGTTGGGGCATCTGGAAAGCTGGATTCTTGGCCTGACGATGCTGCTAGGTTTTGTGTCATTCATGGATGACCGTGGAGGAGTGCCGGTATGGCTTCGACTTGGGTGTCAGTTTGCCGTATCTGTCATCCTCGTCTTTGGAGCGGGTCTCTTCTTTCCGGTTATTCAGCTTCCATCCTTTGGGATAATCGAACTGGGATGGATGGGGATCACGATTGCCATTCTGTTTTTGGTATGGTTCACCAATCTCTATAACTTCATGGATGGAATGGACGGGTTTGCTGGAGGGATGACGACTTTCGGATGTGGGTTCATGGCGTACTTTGCCTGGAAGGCGGGACATGAATTTATTTTGGTCTCGACTCTTCTCTTGTCTGCGGCCTCAGTGGGGTTTCTTGCGTATAATTTCCCCCCAGCCAAGATTTTCATGGGTGATGTGGGGAGCGTTGTGAGTGGATTTTTGTGCGGCGCCTTGATCGTTTTAGGTTGTCGAGATGGAGTGTTCGATGTGTGGGTGCCGTTTATCTTGTTTTCACCATTTATTCTGGATGCGACTGTTACTCTTATCCGTCGGGTCTGGCAAGGAGAGAAGGTTTGGGTCGCCCATCGGACGCACTGTTATCAGCGGCTGGTGCTTAGCGGGTGGGGGCATCGCAGGACTGTGTTAGCCGAATATGCCCTCATGGCTTTCTGCGGAGGCCTCGCAATGCTGTATCAGCATGCAGCAGCGGAGTGGCGGATCGTTATCCTGGGTGGGTGGGTGATGTTGTTTGTTTTTCTTGTCTTCGCAGTGAGGGGTAGGGAACAGCAGATGCAACCAGTTGGTTCTTGAGAGGGTCGTGATGACACCAATTTTCTTCAGCGGCATGCAGTCGTCCGATCGTAAGGCCCATTTTGATGCCATTATCCGCGTTGTGTTGGCCGTGTTTATTGCAGTGCTTCCCTTTAAATCGCTGCTCATTGTGGAACGAAACGGGTTTATTTTCTTGCTTAGTTTGCTGGTTGGGTGGTGTGTCGCCAATCGACGGGTTTTTTACTCTCGGACACCCTATGACCTGCTCCTCCTGGCCTTTGTCGCCTGGGTTGGATTTACGATCCCCTTTGCAGTGGTCCCGTCCTATAGTTTGAAGGAGTATGGCAAGCTACTCCAGCATATGGTGGTTTTCTAT
>SXPO01000208.1 GCA_005793285.1 Nitrospiraceae bacterium | reverse complement strand
CGGGATACCGGCTGCGGCATGGAACCGGAAACAGTGGAGCGCATCTTCGACCCCTTCTTTACCACCAAGCCCGTGGGGCAGGGCACGGGACTCGGCTTGAGCGTGGTCCACGGCATCGTCAGAGGGCACGAGGGCGCCATCGTCGTCGAGAGCTGTCCGGGCCAAGGCACGACCTTCCATCTCTACTTTCCTGCGGCAAAGGCATCGGCTCTGGCAGGCCCATCGATCGACCCCACGCCCGCCGCACAACAAGGCCGCGGCCACCATCTGCTCTACCTGGACGACGAGGAGATGTTGGTGGAGCTGGTCCGGACCAAATTCGAATCGCTCGGCTATCAAGTGACCGGCTGTATCAAACCGGCAGACGCGCTTGACGCGGTCCGCGCCGATCCGACCGGATTCGATATCGTGGTGACGGATTACAATATGCCGGGAATGTCCGGCCTGGAAGTCGCCAGCGCCCTCGCGCAGCTCCGCGCTGATCTGCCCGTCGTGCTGGTGTCGGGGTATCTCTCCCCCGCCGCCCAGGCCGCCACTCTCGCTGCCGGCATCAGGGAAATCGTCTATAAGCCCACCGTGCTGCAGCAATTGGAGGGCGTGATCGCCCGCTTGCTCGACGCCCCGCTGCTGAATCTCTAACGCCATCAGTCGTAAGCGACTTCGATACGGTCCAGATAGACGCCTAAAAGAGGAAGCGCTCGCTGGATGACGATGGCGTCGGCCGCTTTCGCCGCCTGCTCGATCACCGCGGCCATCTCCGAGACGCGATCGAATCCGTAGCTCCCGCCGGCCCCTTTCATTCCGTGCGATATTTGCCGTATGGTCTCAAAATCCTGCGACGCGAAGGCATCCTGCATGGCCACCACCTCCTTCTTACGATTGACCATGAACTTCGGTATGAGCGGCTCGAAGGACGCATCGATACACACGACCTCCTTGTCTTGTGCCGCAAAATTGCTCTCTGAATCAGTGAAAGCCATGAGCCCATCTCCTTTCACGAGCACGAGCGCGCCACCGGCGTTACGAGGCCAATTTCTCTGAACCCAGGGGGCGAAATCTCCGGAGCCGGTCGATCAAAACGGCCCGTTTGAACGGTTTCAAGATGTAATCCTTAGCGCCAAGCTCCAGGGATTCCCGCACATCCCGCGCGTTGGAATCGGCGGTCAACATGACCACCGGCACCTTCTTCCACGCCAGCCGCTTGAACTTGAGATAATCGAGAATTTTTACGCCGTCGGCGAAGGGCAGCAGCATATCCAGCAGGACCAACGCCGGAGGCGGCAGCGACTCGATCATCTTCATCGCCTCGCGGCCATCGGCGGCGCGCAGGACCTGATAGCCTTCCCCTTCCATAATCAACGTGACAAGATCCGCCGTGTCGTCTTCGTCCTCGACGAGAAGCAATGTCGGCTTATCCGGCACCGTTGGCTCATCCGACACCTCCGACGCAACCGACTTGTCCGGCATCTTCGGCTCACTCATCTGTCACCTCCTCTGCGCAGCCAATGCTCATCGCCCACCTCTTCCAAGGCACCCTCATGCACGGCCAGGCGCGTCTCCACGAAGCGCCGGCGACTTCGGCAAAAACTGGTGGATGGACGCGAGGAGCCGTTCTTCGACAAAAGGTTTTTGCACATATTCCGTGGCGCCGAGGTTAGCCGCCTCGGCCATCGTGGCGTTTCGTGTATCGGCGGTCAGGAGAATCACCGGGATCCACTGCCATTCCGGCGTCGTCCTGACGACACGCAACAGCTCCAACCCAGTCAGCGAGGGGAGAATGATGTCGAGCAACATCAAGTCCGGCGGCGCAGTAGATGCCATCAAACGCTGCGCGGCCCCTCCATCAGCGACATGGGTCACGAAATAGCCTTCCCGCTCAAGGATCAGCCGCAACAAACGAGCTGTATCCTCGTGATCCTCGACCACCAACACCCTGGGTTTGTCCTCTTGCTGTATTGTCCGCATACGTTCTCCCTCTTCAATCAAAGACCGCCGGTTCTGTTCCGTCATCACAGGGCGGCCGCCGGCTCGGCGGCCCCCTCACTGGCCGAAGCAGACAGGACCTGTTTCACCGTCTGCACCAAATCTTGCAACCCGGGCTTCTTCACCACATAGGCCGTCGCGCCCGCAGCCAGCGCCCGCTGGATATCCGGCTCGTAGTAATCGGCGCTGACCATGATGATCGGCACAGATTTCCAGTCCGGATGCCGGCGGAACGCCGCCAACAACTCGAACCCGTTCGCATAGGGAACTACGATATCGAGCAGGATCAGCTTCGTCGGCTGGATGGTTTCAAGAAAGCCCATCGCCTGGCGGCCATCGGCGGCCCGCAAAACCGCATAGCCCGATCCTTCAAGAATTTGCTGAAGCAGATCTCCGGTATCCTGTTCGTCTTCAATGCATAACACTGTGTGAGCCATGCGACCTCCTTATCCTGTCCGTGCTAGAGCCAGCAGAAAAATCGAGCCGGGCGCGCCCCTCAGCTGGCAATCACGTCAAACAGCCTCTTCACTCGGCCATACGGTCGTATGCGCGCGGATCGCGTCCAACAACGTACTCTTCTTTACCGGCTTGGTCAGGTACGCCGTGCAGCCGGCCTCCAGCCCCTTGCGCATCTCTTCCTGCGAGGCATTGGCGCTCAAAGCGACGATGGGAATCGGTGGATAATGATGCGCCTGCTCCCATTCCCTGATCGTTCTGGTCGCCGTGCAACCATCCATAACCGGCATCTGCATATCCATCAGCACGAGATCGCACGAGCCGGCCTTAACCCGCTCCACCGCTAGCGAGCCGTTCTCCACCTCTTCCAGCGCATAGCGCGATCCAGCCAAAAACAACTTCACCACTTCGCGAGTGTCTTCCAAATCGTCGACGATCAAAATGCGCGGCAGTCCCGTCGGCAGCGATCGGCTCTGGACAAACGATGGCACAGGATCGACCGCCGCTCCATTGCCGCGCCCGTACTCGACAATCGCTTCCAACAGCGCTTTCTTCT
>SXPO01000207.1 GCA_005793285.1 Nitrospiraceae bacterium | reverse complement strand
GGAGGCCATTCGCCGGATATCATCAAGGTCTGCGGCGAGCCAAACGTGCTGCCGGCCTCGACCAATCCGACCCTTCCGTTTACCGTGAATACAATGGACGAGCATTTGGACATGCTCATTGTCTGCCATCACCTCAACAAGCGCGTGCCGGAAGATGTCGCCTTTGCTGAATCGCGCATCAGGCGAGAGACGATTGCGGCGGAAGATATTCTGCACGACTTGGGCGCGATCAGCATCATGTCGTCGGATTCCCAGGCCATGGGGCGGATCGGAGAAGTGATTATCCGCACCTGGCAGACGGCGCATAAGATGAAAGCGCAGCGGGGCCATTTGTCGCCGAAGAGCGGAGCGGATTCGGCGCAACACGATAACTTTCGGGCGAAGCGGTATGTGGCCAAGTACACGATCAATCCGGCGCTCGCGCATGGGATCGCGCATGAAGTCGGCTCAGTGGAAGTGGGAAAAATCGCCGACCTTGTCATCTGGAAGCCGGCTTTCTTCGGCGTGAAGCCGGAGATGGTCCTGAAGAGCGGATTCATCGCTCAAGCGCAGATGGGGGACCCCAACGCATCTATTCCGACGCCCGAACCGATCATCAGCCGGCCGATGTTCGGTTCGTTCGGACGGGCGATCCACAGCACCAGCTACACCTTCTTATCTCAGGCGGCGCTGGATCGAGAGATCCCGAAGAAGCTTGGTTTGCAGAAGCGCGTGGCTGCGGTGAAAAACTGTCGCACCGTGAAGAAGCGCGATCTGAAGCTGAACGATTATCTGCCTAAGATCGAGGTCGATCCGGAAACGTACGTTGTGACGGCTGACGGCGAGCGGCTTACCTGTGAACCGGCGATTGTGTTGCCGATGGCGCAGCGGTACTTCCTGTTTTAGTGAGGGGTAAGACGTAAGGAGCAAGTGACAAGGTTCAAGGGGTACATTCCCGGATGAATACGCGTGCATTGCTCGAGGGCTTGCGGTTTACTGATACCTTTTTCCCATCCGGCGGGTACGCTTTTTCATCCGGTCTGGAAGCAGCTGTGCAGGGCGGCGCTGTGAAGGACTCCGATCAACTGGCCCGCTATGTCGAGGATTTGCTGCGTGGAGGGATGAGCCGGCGGGAGACGATGGCTGTCAAATTAGCGAACCGGGCCGGGGCAGCCGGAACACTCGCTCCAGCGGTCGATATCGATCGGGAGTTGGATTCGAGCAAGCTCGGCCGTGATTCGCGCCTTGCCAGCCGCCAAATGGGACGGCAGGTGATGAAAGTCGCTGCGGATCAACTCCGAGGGAAGGCGGTGGTGACGGAGTATCGCGATGCGGTGGAAGTTGGTAAGACGCCTGGTCATTTAGCCGTCAGTTTTGGCCTGACGTTGGGAGCTTGCGGGTGGAACGGTGAAGAAACCGCCGCGGCGTTTCTCTATCAGACGGCGGTGGGGTTCGTCTCGGCCGCGATGCGGTTGACTCCTCTCGGCCAGCGTGAAGGGCAGCGTGTGCTGGGGGAGTGGCTCCCGTTGATCGATCGCATCAGCCGTGAAGTGGGGACCGAGACATTCATGAGTTCATGGTCTCCCATCCAGGATATTTATGCAATGCGCCACGGCCGGTTGGAGTGGAGACTCTTTCGGTCCTAAGGTTGATGGGAATAGTAAGTGGCAAGTAGTGAGTAGTAAGAAGCAAGAAGCAAGAAGCAAGAAGGAGAAGAAGAGCTGCTCTGAACCATTCGCTATCGGCCATGAGCTCTTCGTATTCACATGCACGACCATAATCATCAGCACAATCACGGTGAAGCGCATCCGACAAGTGCGAGACAAAAAGGCATTCCGGTTATCGGGGTCGGGGGGCCGGTGGGGTCTGGAAAAACTGCGTTGGTCGAAGCTCTGTGCCGGGCATTGCGTGACCGCTACAGCCTGGCGGCGGTGACGAACGATATTTTCACAAAAATCGATGCGGAGATCCTGACCAAACGCGCCGCCTTGCCGATCGATCGGATCGTGGGCGTGGAGACCGGCGGCTGTCCCCATACGGCAATTCGGGAGGATGCCTCGCATAATCAGGAAGCGATCGATGATTTGCTCAAGCGGCATCCAGACATCGAGCTGATTTTCTTGGAGAGCGGTGGGGACAACTTGGCCGCAACCTTCAGTCCCGAATTGGTGGACTACGTGATTTATGTCATCGATGTAGCCGGCGGAGATAAGATTCCGCGCAAAGGCGGGCCTGGCATCACCCGATCCGATCTGCTGATCATCAATAAGATGGATCTGGCTCCCTATGTTCGAGCCGATTTGGCTGTGATGGAGCGGGACACCATCCGTATGCGGGGTGAGTTGCCGTTCGTCTTCACTAACATCCTGTCCGGGACAGGGCTCGATAGAGTTTCGGCCTGGGTCGAGCAACGCATTCCACAGCGGGTTCCGCACGTGTGACTGTCTCACCGGTGTGCGTGTCACCAAAAAGAAAAAACTCACAGGATACTCTGACCGAGTCGGTCGGCCGCGCGGGAGCGTTGCGATTGGAGTATGCCCAGCGCAACGGCAGGACGATCATCGCGCGCTCCCACTGCACGACTCCCTGGCATCTGCTTCCGCCGATCTACCTGGATGATACAGGTGCAGCCTATACCTTGCTGGTAAATCCTTCTGGCGGCCTGGTCGGTGGCGATCGGCTGTCTATCGATATGAGGCTGGGGGCGGAGGCCCATGTCCTCATCTCCGCGCCTTCAGCGAACCGCGTCTATCGCTCGCAGGGCGAGGCGTCGATTCAGGATATCAAGCTTACGCTCGGCGCTGGCGCGGTCTTGGAGTGGCTGCCTGAACATACTATCCCCTTTGCCGGCTCGCGATTCCGCCAAACGATTCATGCGACCTTGGGACCGGGTGCGACTATTCTCTTATGGGATGCCGTTGCGTCGGGGCGAATCGCCAGAGACGAGCGATGGGCTTTTGCGAGTTTGGAGAATGAGATACGCATTACAACGGCAGCAGGGCAGTTGTTGGTGGAGCGGTATGCGCTAGACCCGGCGACGGACTTGGGATCGATCGGACTCGTGGCTGAATGGGATTATGTCGCGTCGCTCTATGTCGTTAGTGATACTGTTACACCTGAGGTGTGGAGTCGTTTGGAAGCGCGAATCGGTCTGCTGCTAGACGAGCGAACCGGGGCTATATTGGGGGGAGTGTCTCAGCCGGCTGCGCCGGGAGTCGCGGTCAAAATTCTGGCCAGGACTGCGCCGGATCTCACGGGAGTACTGGATGCCTTGTGGGCTGCCGTTCGTGCTGAGCTCTGGAGCTTGCCGCCCGTGGCATG
>SXPO01000023.1 GCA_005793285.1 Nitrospiraceae bacterium | reverse complement strand
GTGTGTGGCGCGATCAGCGCTTTACTTGGGGAGGCATGTAGGAGGTCATTTCAAGGGCAAGTTCTTTGGCGATGTCTTTCAGATTTGGCCTGAAAAACATGTAGCTGCTGGACCGTTCATGGCGCGCTTTCCAGACCGTGGTTCCGGTTGTGGCGTCAATGAGGCGGAGGCTCAATCCCACGCGGCCCACGTTGTCACCCTCCTTGCGGATATACTCCCACGAATTGACCCGCACCACTAAGAACGAATCGACAGTGAGCGCCTTGCCGAGCGTGATGGCCGATTCTTTGTCCGATTGCCCGGTCATTTCCAGGCGGGAGAAGTAGAATACCAGCGAGTCAAAGGCTTCTTTCGATCCCTGAAAAATATCCGTCACACTTTCGGGGGGCATAACTCGTTCGATGTGGCCCATTCTTCTGAGCGCAATCGCCAGCACTTCCTGAATATCTTCGCGGGCGCTGTCGTATTGGCTCGCCATCGGAGGCAGCACGGCGATGGCCTGGGGGTGGAATATCTTGGCGCCTGGGCCTTCCCACACTTCCTGCAACCCACCGCATCCGGCCAGTAATAGGGCGGCGGTGAGTACCATGCCGAGTCTGATGTGTGACAGCTGTGACATCCCGTCAATATACCATGTCAGAACGTTGCGGAGATGGAGCCGGATACCAACGCTCCCTGCTCGCGGAAATCATACCCGCCGCCAACATCGGCGCGAAAGAAGAAAATACGCAGGCCGAATCCTGCTGTGGGAATGAACGGCGTGGCGGCATCTTTCATATTCTTGAACGTGCCGATCCGAAGGGAAAGAAACTCGGAGAGCAACGTCTGTTCCGCGCCCAAACTCAAGAGCTGGCTTTTGACGTCCGGTAAGATGGTCCTGTTTGCGGTGATATCAACATCGGCCGTGAGAGTCAGGGTCGAGTAGGGGTTGATGGCGATGCCGCCTCGAATCTGGGGATCCAGCTTGATTTCGCCCCCACGGGAGTCATCCAAAACCGGTTTATTGATATCTCTCGCCACGATTCCAAACCTGATCCATGAGGTGGGCTTGTAAATAGCGCCTACGTCGATGCCATAGGTCGTGGAGATGGTCGGCTTGCCGAAATTATTGCTGATCGTGACACCATGACCGCCTTGAAGCGCCACGGTCCCGGAATAGGCTGCGCCCTGAATAATTTTCCCCGTGACGCCGATTGAGAACGTCTTGTCGGCAAAGGCGTAGGCGTAGGAAAGTGACGCCTGCCTGGCTTCCAAGCCGAGTAACGTCATTGTTCCGGCCACCGACGGGCCGGCGGTTACACCCAGCGGCGTACTGAGATAGCCCCCGCCGGTCGCCACATCCGACAGGTTCAACCCGAACGCATGTTCGCCGAAATGGCCTTTGATATAGAGTCCGGCAGATCCATTCACCGACAAGTTGGCGCCTGGCTGATTAAGGCGAGTAGCAATATCTTGAGCCCTCGCGGCAGCAGCTGGATCGCTGGAGTTAAAGTCTTCCAGATCGCGAATGGCCTCGCCAAACCCGCGGCGATCGATCGCCTGCCCGCCGACCTGGGCGCGAATATCCACGGTCTGGGTCATGGCCAGGCCGGCCGGGTTCCAATAGGTGGCGAGCGCATCCGTGGTTATTGCCACGCCGGCGCCGCCCATTCCGGACGCGCGAGGTCCGACCGTGACGAATTCCGCAGCCATGGCCTGCGTCGCAAGACCGGCGAGAACGGCTGTTAGGAAGATTTGTCGGAGGAAAATACGCATGTCCGACCCTCTCAGATGCCGCTGGTATATCGGCTCCATGCCAGCATCCTGTTAGACGATCATGCCATCCTGCATGTACACGATGCGGTCGGCCTGGGAGGACAGCTTGTCATTATGTGTCACGATAATAAAGGTGGTTCCGCGGGCTTGGTTCAAGTCCCGCATCAGTCCAAACAAGGCGTCTCCACTATGGGTATCCAGATTGCCCGTCGGTTCATCGGCTAAGACGAGATCCGGTTTCTGCATCAGCGCCCGCGCCATCGCGACACGCTGCTGTTCGCCGCCGGACAGTTCACCCGGTTTGTGATGCAGGCGCGCGCCCAATCCCACCTCGGTGAGCAGCGCCGTTGCCTCAGCTTCGACAGAGGTTGGGTCCCGCCTCTGGACAAGGGCCGGCATGCCGGCGTTCTCCAGGGCCGTGAATTCCGGCAAGAGGTGATGAAACTGGAACACAAAGCCGATGCGCCGATTGCGAAAATCAGCCTGCTGCGTCTCCGTCAGTTGGAATAAATCCTGCCCATCGACCACCACTGTGCCACGGCTGGGTTTGTCGAGTGTGCCGATGATATGGAGCAGAGTGCTTTTCCCGGCTCCCGAAGCCCCGACAATGGCGATCAGTTCGCCGCGTGTGATCTCAAGGTTGATTCCCTTGAGGACCGGCAGCTCGTAGGACCCCATGGAAAAGGACTTGTGAAGATCCGTGACTTTGATCATGGAGGTATCGTCAACCGGCATCGGTCATTCGTAGCGTAAGGCTGCGACCGGTTCCAGTTTAGCCGCCTGGTTCGCAGGGTATACGGTCGCGATAAAACTGATCAAGATGGCCGAGCCGGCTACGAGCAGGACATCCTCGGCCAGTACATGAACGGGAATTTTCGAAATGTAGTAGACGCTCGCGTCGAAGGTCCAAAACCGTTCGATCAGCCACAGAAACGCATAGCCTAGCGGGATACCGATGGCCGTTCCTGAAAACCCGATGATCAACCCGTTCAGCATGAAGATGCGGCGGATGCTGCGCCTAGTCGCGCCCATCGCCTTGAGGATGGCGATTTCTTTCTGTTTTTCCGTGACAATCATCG
Organism: Nitrospiraceae bacterium; assembly: GCA_005793285.1. Taxonomy (GTDB): domain Bacteria; phylum Nitrospirota; class Nitrospiria; order Nitrospirales; family Nitrospiraceae; genus Nitrospira_D. The sequence continues at coordinate 3,833 of SXPO01000023.1, read as the reverse complement.
TGAGTGTGCTCACGATGTTGAACGAGGCCACGATCGTAATCAGGACAAGCAGTAGAAACATCATTGTTTTTTCCAGCTTCAGAGCCGAGAAGAGATTGCGGTTCATCTGCATCCAATCTCTGGCGCCGTGGCTGAAGCCCAGTTCCTGTTCGATGCTGCGGGCGATCTCGTCGGCGTGGAACACGTCGGTCACCTTCACTTCGATGCCGGACACGCTGTCTCCCATGTTGAAGAATTTCTGCGCTTCGCCAAGTTCGATATAGGCCAGCGAGGAGTCGTATTCGTACATGCCGGAATGGAAGAGGCCCACGACGGCGAAGGTGCGAATCTTCGGCACCATGCCCATCGCGCTGATCGGCCCGACGGGAGACACGACAGTAATGATATCGCCGGTAAAGACGCCCAGCCGAGCCGCCAATTCCCTGCCGAGAATAATGCCGGGTTTGTCGACCATCTGCGGCGCGCCTTGCGGATCGTCGACCGGAACCTGGCGCACCTTGACGGGTGTGAGCAGATCGGCCAGTTGTCCCGTCGACATGTTCTTGGCCAATTCGGTGACCTGGGTTTCGCGCTGCGGATCGATGCCGCGCAACACGATGCCTTGTACACCGGATTGCGTGGTGAGGAGGACTTGGCGGAGTACGAAGGGCGTCGCAGCGACGACTTCTGGGACTCTTCGTATTTTTTCCACGAGCGGATCGTACTCCGTCATGTTTTCTTTCATCCGCTCCTGCACGATGATATGGGCCGTAGTGCCGAGAATCTTGGCCTGAATATCTTCCTTGAAGCCGGTCATGATGCCAACGGTGCCGATCAGGGCTGCCACGCCCAGCGTGATGCCGGCGATGGAGACGAAGGTATTGAGCGAAATGGTCCGATTGCGGCGCTTGGCGCGCAGGTACCGGAGGCCGACGAAAATCTCATAGGGGAGGGCCATCGCTATTTCTCAGGCCTGAGCTGGGGGAAGAGCACCACGTCGCGGATGGAGGCTTGATCGGTGAAGAGCATAATCAGGCGATCGATGCCGATGCCTTCACCGGCCGTCGGGGGCATACCGAACTCCAGCGCGCGGAGAAAGTCTTCGTCGACGAGATGGGCTTCTTCATCTCCTGCCTCCCGCTGGGCGGCCTGGCCCTCGAATCGCTCGCGCTGGTCCAAGGGATCGTTCAATTCGGAGAATGCATTGGCGATTTCCCTGCCTGCGATGTAGAGCTCGAATCGGTCGGTGAGGGAAGGGTCCGAGTCCTTGCGTCTGGCCAGCGGAGAAATTTCGATAGGGTAGTCCGTGATAAACGTAGGCTGCTGGAGATTGGGCTCGACGGTTTCCTCGAATATGGCGTTCACGATGTTGAACAGCGAGGCGTCTGAATCAACCGGTACGTTCAGGCGTCGGGCTGCAGCCAGTGCCTGGGTGCGATCGCCCAGGACGGCAGGATCGAGCTTGTTCACCTCGATGATCGACTGGTGGTAGGACCAGCGCCTCCATGGGGGGGTCAGTGTGATCGGCTTTCCCTGATACTCGATGACGGTCTTGCCGAGAATTTGCTGGGCAAGCGAGGAGACCATTTCTTCGGTCAGTACGATCAGATCATGGTAGTCCGCATAGGAGACGTAAAACTCCAGCATCGTGAATTCGGGATTGTGTATCGTCGAGATGCCCTCGTTCCGAAAGTTCCGGTTGATCTCGAACACCCGTGGAAATCCACCGACGATCAGGCGCTTCAAGTACAGCTCCGGCGCGATGCGTAAATATAAATCGACGCCGAGCGCATTGTGATGCGTGACAAAGGGCTTGGCTGCCGCGCCGCCCGGAATCGGATGCATCATCGGCGTCTCGACTTCGAGGAATCCCCGTTCGATCAGAAAGGCCCGGATGCCGGCGATGATCCGGCTTCTGGTCGCGAAGATCTGATGGACCTCAGGGTTGGCGATGAGATCGACGTAGCGCTGGCGATAGCGGGTTTCCACATCTGTCAACCCGTGCCACTTTTCAGGGAGCGGACGGAGCGCTTTACTGAGAAACGTCAATTGGCGGACCTCGACGGTAAACTCATTCGTCTTGGTGCGAAAGAGCACCCCGGTCACGCCGATCCAGTCTCCGAGATCAAGCTGTTCCGTGACGGTGTAGGCCTGTTCGGAGAGCAGATCTTTCTTGAGATAGACTTGCAGGCGGTCTGATCCGTCTTGCAGCACGGCAAAGCCGGCTTTGCCAAAACGGCGCAGGGCCACCACGCGGCCTGCGATGGTGCAGGGAATCTTCTCCTGCTCCAAGACCTCCTTGGTCTTCTCGCCGTGCAGCTTGATGAGCAGGCCGGCCCGGTCTTTGACTTCGAAACGCGCCCCGTACGGAGCCACGCCTGCTTGGCGGAGGTGATCGAGCTTCTTGATCCGTTGTTGCCGCTGTTCGTTCAGTTCATCCATAATTAGTCCATGTGGTCTGTTTGGTCTGCCGGTCTGTCTAGTCTATCTTGTCTGTCTCGTCTCTCCTGTATGGACTAACCAACCGGACCGGATAGACCAGAAAGACCAAGCACCAGACAGACCAGTTCTACAAGTCGTCCGGTCCGCCGACGGCCTGTGCCGGGACGCTTCCCTTGACAAGCTTCCTCTTCAAATAAGCCTCGATGAATCCGTCGATCTCGCCGTCCATAACGGAGGAGACATCGCCGGTTTCGTGGGTGGTCCGGTGGTCCTTCACCATCTGATAGGGCTGGAACACATAGGACCGGATTTGACTGCCCCACGCGATGTCTTTCTTCTCTCCGACGATTGCGTTGAATTCTGCTTCCTTCTTCTGCTGTTCCCGTTCGAACAGGCGCGCCTTCAAGATTTTCATCGCCCCGTTTCTGTTCTGTAGCTGAGAGCGCTCGTTCTGGCATTGCACGACGATGCCGGTCGGCAGGTGCGTGATGCGGATCGCTGTTTCAACCTTGTTGACATTTTGACCGCCGGCGCCGCCTGCGCGGAACGTGTCGATTCTGAGATCTTTTTCCTCGATCGCCACCTCGATGTCTTCACTCAACTCCGGATAGACGAATACTGAGGCGAATGAGGTATGCCGCCGTTTGTTGGAGTCGAACGGGGAGATGCGCACCAGACGGTGGACACCCGCCTCTGCCTTTAAATATCCGTAGGCATAGGGGCCGGTAATCGAGAGGGTCACGCTTTTGACGCCGGCTTCGTCACCGGCCAACAGATCCAACGTTTCGACCTTGAACTTTTTGGTTTCTGCCCACCGCACATACATGCGTAGCAGCATTTGCGCCCAGTCTTGGGATTCCGTTCCACCGGCGCCCGGATGAATTTCGAGAATTGCGTTGTTCGGATCCAGCTCGCCGGACAACAGCATTTCCACACGCAATGCTGCGAGGCGGGGTTCCAGCCGATTCAGCTCCGCCGTCAGCTCCTGTTCGAGCGCGGCGTCGCCGCTTTCGGTCGCCAGCTCCAAGAGGGCGTTCAGATCACCCAGCTTGGATTCGACGTCACGCCATGTCGCCAGTTCGCGCTCGATCGTCACTTTCTTTCGGCTGACAGCGGCGGCGGCGCGGGCGTCGCTCCAAAAATTCGGCTGCCCCATCTGGGCTTCCAGCTCTTCCAGGTCGGCGGTCATGCGGGCGAGGTCAAAGATGCCCCCGTAACTCGGAGACTTGCTCTCCGATGGCGCGGACACGGACTTGCACGTAATCAAACAACATTGAACGATCTTCCTTCCGTTACGCGGGCTCGATAGCGGTTGTGCCGGGGGCTGGTTCCTCCGTGCGGAAGTAACCGTACAGGCACAGAAACGCACAGATTATAGCACAGCCATAGGCAAACACATCTCCGTAGTAGCT
>SXPO01000206.1 GCA_005793285.1 Nitrospiraceae bacterium | reverse complement strand
GCCAGCTCGATGGTCGGCGCCTGATGGCTCACTGCGATGGGCTGGAGGCCGGCCAATCTTGCCTCAAGCACACATCGAATGTCGTCGCTCTTCGTTTTATGCCCGTTCGTATCGCTGAGATGCGCCTCCACCCGCGTAATCCGATCGGAGAATCGGTCTATCGCACTTTCGACGCTGGCATGGACAAGACGCACGACGTCTTCGCGTCCCGTGATGTGGTTGTCGGTATGAACCTGAATTTGCATGCGCCATCCTCCAGATTGGTAAATTATTCCGGCACCATGATCGTTCGGCCTTATGTGTCCGACGAAGACCTATCAACGCATATCGTGAGTAGTTCTTTCTTGAACCTTCTCTCACTCTATGTCAAGCCCGCCGCTCCCTGACAGGAGCCATGATGATGCGATAATGCCGGGGTGGCGCCTTGGTACCAGTGGACGGAAACGGGATCGCCGCTGCCGTCGTAAACGCCCCACCCGGGGTATCTACCGAAGGGGTTGATGTCCTATCGGCGCCTACCAGGCTTCGCTTTAGACACTTGTGCTATAGTCAGCATTTGGAGCCGATTCAGCTTGTCTGCATCTCTTGTCATTCTTGGTTCAGGTTATACCGCTCGCTTTGTTCTTCCGCTTGCTGAGCGCCGGTATGCCAGCGTCCTGGCGACCAGCCGCAATCCCGACCATCACCTGGCCTCACTGTTGCCAAACAGCCGAGTGCGATTCGATCTCAGCGACCGCACAACCTGGCAGAACATTCCACCGGACAGCGATCTGCTCTGGTGCTTTCCCGCCGAGCCGTTAGAACTCGTTCAAGAATTTGCCAAGAGACTCGGTATGCAGTCCCACCGACTCGTGGTGCTCGGCAGCACCTCGGCCTATGGAGCCGGCCAGATGGAGACTGATCCCACCTCATGGACAGACGAAACCGCGCCGATTGATCTCAGTAAATTACGTGTGCAGGGCGAAGAGTACTTGCGGGAGAAACATGGCGCGGTTGTACTACGCGTGGCAGGCATTTATGGACCAGGCCGTAATCCACTCGACTGGATCAAGCAGGGCCACGTTGGTCCTTCACGCAAATACGTCAACCTGATTCACGTCGAAGACTTGGCCGAAATCTGCCTTGCCGCATTAGAGCGAGGCCTGTCCGGGGAGGCCTATAACGTCAGCGACGGAACGCCACGTACGTGGAAAGAGATTTGCATGACCGCGCAACAGCGATGGGGAGTGACCGCTTCAGCAGCAACAGAGAACCAACCGCTAGGGAAACAGATCAGCAATGCCAAGCTTCGAACAGAGCTCGGGTATGTCCTCAAATACCCGCATCTGTACGAAAGCCTGGGATTGATCCAACCGTCGAACTGAGAACAACGCTGGAAGGCATTTTCACCATCCTGTTTCTACCTGAGCAATGCCATCACAGTCAGACTCACCAGCAAGTTGTTCACCGCATGCGCGGTCATGGGGATTTCTTCTCCGACCATCTGCGTCATGCGGCCATTAGCACATAGCCTCCTGGAGTAGACTTGGCTTATACTACCGGCGCGCACAGAGGTACGTTATGACCATTGCCATTCAACATATCCGTGTCATCGATGGGATTGGAGGCGTTGACGATCGCGCCACATTGCTCATTCGCGGCTCAAAGATTACGGCTATCGGACCTAGCCGTGAGGTCCGAATCCCATCTGGTTGCACACGCCTCGATGGCCGAGGGCTGACCGTCATGCCGGGCCTGATCGACTGCCATGTGCATTTGTGTCTGGGAGGAGAACCGGACGTGGTTGCTGCCCTGGAATCGGAGCCAGCCGCCTATACCCTCTTAAAGTCGGCAGGTCACGCTCGGGCGACGATCGAAGCCGGGTTTACCACCGTGCGCGACGTTGGCTCGCGGGACCACTCGATCTTTGCGCTCAAGCGCGCCATCGAGGCAGGCCTGATGCCTGGTCCCCGTATTGTCGGCGCCGGCCTGGTCATTTGTATGGTCGGCGGGCATGCTAGATTTATCGGCCGGGAAGTGGCGGGAGTCGAACAGGTGAGGACTGCGGTTCGTGATCAGATTGCCGCAGGAGCGGAAGTGATCAAGGTTATTGCGTCAGGCGGCGTCCTGACGCCAGGCACCTCACCGGACCAGGCCCAGATGACGATCGAAGAATTGCAGGCAGCCGTCGATGAAGCCACCAGAGCCGGTAGAAAGGTTGCGGCCCATGCCCATGGCGCATCCGGCATGAAACCAGCCATTCGCGCCGGCGTCCATTCAATTGAACATGCAACATTGCTGGATGAAGAAGCTGCCGGCTTGTTTGAATCCAACGGCGTCTATATGGTTCCGACTCTATCGGCTCTTTCCACCACCGCGGCTTGCCGGCAGGGATGCGGCATTCCTGACAGCGCTCGCGACAAGGCCAAGGCCATGACAAAACGCCATCAAGTGAGCTTCAAGCAGGCCTATCGCCGGGGCCTCCTGATCGCCATGGGCACGGATGCAGGAACACCGTTCAACTACCATGGCGATAATGCGCAGGAGCTGGAACGGATGGTGGCGCTTGGCATGACAGCAATGGATGCGATCGTTGCCGCCACATCCGCCGCCGCTGATCTTATCGGGATTCAGGCCTCAGTGGGCAGGCTGGCTAAAGGAATGGAGGCCGACTTGGTCCTGATCGACGGCAATCCGCTCAAACGGATTGAGATTCTGCGCGACCGCAGCCGGATCATGGGAGTGATGCGGGCAGGACAGTTTGTAGCAGGCCCTCTCTTTCACGCCTAACGTCTTTCATAGAACAGCTCCAGCGCCGAAGCGATGCCGTGAATGCGGCCATTCCGAAAGGCTGTCTCCAGCTGTTGCCGGAGCGTTCGCACTCCGGCTTGATCGCTGCGCTTCGCCACCCCCTGTGACAGCATCATCTCCGTGGCAACCTCGACCAGACGCTGTTTTCGCCCGTTCATGTCGTCCGTCACGAAGTCCTCCATGATCTCTGCTGCGCGCGCGGCCACGATGGATTCCAAGAACGAATCGTAGCCCTGTTTCGCCAAGATCCGTTCACGGATGATCTTCAGTTCGGCCTTCACTCGCGTCACATCCTTCATCAGGACGGCAAAGAGTTCTTTTCGCCCTTCATCGAAGAGCTTCGCCTCCATCTCACCAAGAATAACGCTTGGATCGACAACATCGGCTCGCGGTTCATCTGCCCAGAAGAGCCGGTCGTAGCTTCGACGTTTCTCAGCATCACCAACGATCTCATAGGCGGCATTGATCTCCCGAATTTTCGATTCGGCCTCTGTGCTGTCCGGATTTCTATCCGGATGGTGTTCAAAGACAAGCGCCCGGTAGGCCTTCTTAATCTCTTCCTCAGACGCCTCGCGGGAGACGCCCAACACTCGGTAGTAATCCATCTGCGCCATGGGAATGGACTATAGCATGGGGGTTCTAGGGCCTTCACTCTCACATCGAGATTGCCAGATACTCCGGTGAATCATGTGAGGCAGCCCTTGACTTGCACAACCCCCTGCTTATCTACCGGCCATGGATACGACACAGACTCCACGCCTACTCTCTCACGATGAGCGAAAAGCAGCCGAGGCAGCCTTTGCAGGCCGCCCATTCAATCCCGCCTGGTCTGATTCCGCCAGGAAAGTCTATGATGGGCTGATCCATGCATTGCCGGCAATGCCGGATGAGCCAATTCATGCACCAAATCAAGCAGTTGAGCATGGGGACTCTACGAATGAAACGGCTGCTCCGATCCAGGTGACGGAGGGGATCAAGCTCGAACTTGCTGAAAAATCAGAAGAACTGCCAGAGATAAAGCACCAGGTCTCCGCCAGCCCGGTGAGTGAAAGCCGGCAGCAGGCCATTCAAGCCGGTACATTAATCGACGTGACTGCGGATGCTAAAAAGCTCGGCCTCACCTTTCCCGTCACCATCACGAAGCCACTGTGGGAGGTGGGCATTGCCCCTCATGACACGATGTCTGAGGAAGATAAGAGCGCACGGGTGCGTGACGTGCTCATGGCCTTTCGTCTCCGCCTGGCCGGCCAGACCACACTCTCGCCGTTGATCGACTTTCCCGCCATGCTGGCCATACCGCCGGGTGCGGTGCCGCAGCCAGTGCCATTATTTGCCTTGATTCAGCCAGACGAAGAAAACCGGGCCATGGCCACGCTGCTGCTGCCGAACGAAGTCGCGACGTCGATCGTTCCGATGAACTGATCCGTCTGAGGCTCTTCTCCTTTCACGCTCCTACGCAAGAAGCCACTATTGTCAAACCCCTCGTGCGCTCAGGATGTCATGAAGATAGGGTCAGATCTTGTTTTATGCATCAACTGCCAGATGAAGGAAGAAGATCGGGGGTGGTCATGGGACCTCACGAAACTCTTGGGTCCCGTAAAGTGGACCGACTTCCACCTCTACGTGATGCTCGACATCTTCAGCCGCCAGGTGACGGGCTGGATACTCGCGCCACGGGAGTCTGCCACACTCGCCCAGCGCCTGATCGCCGAGACTTGCGCGTTCCCTGTCGGCCGAATACCACATTCATAGGGAATGGCTGTCCCACTTTCGGAGAGACGATGGGACCTTTTCCAGTGACGTTCGCCAAGCAAGGGTGGAAGTCCCAGCATGACAGCAATCACCATGCCAACACAGAGCCCATAGACAACAATCTGCAAAATCGCGTCATCTAGGATAGCAATAACTAACTATCGGCAATAACGAGCTGTTCATTGAGGATACCTATTTGCCTCAAACTCATAGATATCATGCTGTGTGAGGTCTGGCTCCTCAAAAGCACATTTCTACAATTGCTTGCAGAGAGAACGTCTGCGGCTTGTGGTGAGAGAGTGAATGGGGAGGCAATGCAGGAACAAGAAGTCTCAGCCAGGATTATGCCGATGAATTGAGTGTGCTTCAGGAGGAGCACTTGGCGATATGACAGACGATTGCCCGCTCTTCCGCCTCTGTCTTCACGTCGCCGTTGAGCCTGGCATCGAGTAACCGATTGAGAACCAATTTGAATCGCGGCCCTGGTTTCAACCCCATGGCCTTCAGATCGGCGCCGGTCAACACTGGCTTGACCTGTTGATATGTCGTCAAGAACGCTAAGACCTGGCGTTTCACTACATCGCCTTTGCTCTTGGCCATGAGAATGAGTAGGCCTTCGTCGGACAGACCGGACAACAGGTGATAGATCTCCGCCGGCTTGAGAAGTGTTTTACCCCCAAGCCTGCGAATCACGGCATGACAAGCGGCGCGGGCCATTTTGAGCTTGACGGTTTCAGGTTCAGAGAAGGGAAATCGTTTGAGCGCCTCCGTCACCGCTCGCTCCGGCAAGACCTCCAACAGTCCCATCATATAGACCAGCCACAGCTCCATCTTCCGATCGAGATAGAGCAGCTGATACCAATCTACAGCCTGCTCAATGGCATCCAACAGTGCCTTCAACCGATTGGTCCAAACCAACTTAGGATGGATAAACTTCAGCAGGTCGAAACCAGCCAAACGCTGAACCGCATGTTTCGGCTCCCGCTCGCCCAGTAGCAACTTCAACTCTTCCAGCACACGATGGCCGGATAGCCGATGAAACAAATTCATCTTCACGGCCCCGGCGATCAGAGCCGCAGTATCTCTGCCCAAATGAAACCCAAACCGCTGCTCGAAGCGAATGGCTCGAAATACCCTGGTCGGATCTTCAACGAAACTCAACCCGTGCAACACCCGCACGACCTTGTCATTCAAATCTCGCTGCCCGCCGTAGAAGTCCAACACATCCCCGAAGCCCTTTTCATTCAACCGGACAGCCAACGCATTGATCGTGAAATCACGCCGGTAGAGATCTTTCTTGATCGAACTCTGATCCACCGTCGGGAGGGCCGTAGGATACTCGTAATACTCTGTCCTCGCGGTGGCCACATCGAGGGTGAACCCGTCTGGCAACAGGAGGACCGCGGTCCCGAACCGCTCATGCACCTTGACCCGCGCATGCAGCGCCTCGCCAAGCTTGCGCGCATAGGCAATCCCATCCCCTTCCACCACCAGATCCAGGTCTAAATTCTGGATGCCAAGGAACAGATCCCTCACACAACCGCCGACGACAAAGAGCGCAATATCAGAACGATCAGCCAACCGTCCCGCTTCTTCAAGCAAAGTGACCAGGTCCCGTGGCAGACGGCGCTGGAGCAATCCTTTCACGTTACGATGTGGCCCGCCCATTTCGCTGCCCGACTCACTCGGGCGAATGGTCCGTTTCCTGGCAGTCTTCAGCACATCATCATGCAAGGTCCGCAGCAGGTCTGTCCTGGTAATGACGCCGATGACCGTGGCCTCCCTCACGACCGGCACAAAGCGCTGGTTCCGTTCGATCATCGTGATCTCGATGTGATG
>SXPO01000205.1 GCA_005793285.1 Nitrospiraceae bacterium | reverse complement strand
CAACGATGTCGTCAGATTCTTCATGATCGGGACTGATCAACAGAATGCGCTTGTTGGCGCGAATCAGCTCCATCGCCAGGCCGGCCAGCTTGTGACGGCGCTGCGACTGATCCTCCGACCACAGGGTCGTGAGAACCGACGACGCAGAGGCTGCCATTTTCGACGCATCTTCCGGTGATGCAAGCCAAGGGACTACGCGCTCGGAGAGGCCAAGACGCTGCGCATCGGCCTTGGCGACCATATCCTTCAACCGGTTGGCCGACGTGCTCAGGAGTCCGGCTTGGTCTGGAATCAGTGTGACGGAAGGCGTCTCGGTTCCGAGGGAGTCGATGACCTGCACAAGGAGTGCACTGCCTTTCTGACGCAGAATGATCCCTTCGGTCGGATCCATCTCGTCGGAGGTGACGATGGACAGAGGCAGGTCGACCGACAGTGATATTCCAGGGGGTAGGAGGAATTCGTACAGATGGAGCCCCCCGATCGTTTGAACAAGCCGGCCCTCTGTCGCCGAAAAGGCAACATCCTGCCCGGCATCGATGATCCGTTGCCGTTCCGCTTCAAGCCGGACTACCCATAACTCTATAAGCTCTTTGGCTGTCATGATAGCTCAAACACTAATGGTTCACGGCACCTGACGCGCATGATAAAGCCAGCCGGCACAGCTGTCTACCGCATGGGCCGCGTCACAGACATATCGTCAGAACCTACAGAGCGCCCTTGTCTTCACGACCACAACTTGTCTAGAATATCCCGCTCGGCAGCTTTTAAGGAGGAATTCGGTGAAGGGTCTACGATTCGAGCGCATCGGCAAGGGGCAGTACTACAATGTGGTCTTCCACATCGGCAGCACCTATGTGCCGGTGAGCGACGAGACGGTGGAAGAACTCAAGAGCCAGAGCCTGCTGCCGGCAGAGCGATTCCTCGAACTCCTCGTCGACCGCATCGGCTATTCATCCTACCTCAAGGATCAGATCCGCACGGAACTCCGATCATCGGGCGACCCAGTGACACAGATTACCGTTCTCCAAGGCGCCATCCGCGAATTGTAAGGCGCGCGTCGAGCTTCTTTTTTCTCTCATCAAAAGTGGCTGAGGTGTTGTTCTTCGACTGCGCACATGGACCGAGGCCCTTCCGAGGGCGCGCGGTCCGTGAGCAAGGAAGAATAACGCCTTGGCCGCTCAATCTCCCACCTGCCCTTCCTGAAACAGCTGATTCATGATCTGGTTTCTTTTCTCGGGGTCCCGATAGTAATTCATCGCCTTGCTGTAGTTTTCCATTGCGCTTTGGCGTTTGCCGCGCAGGGCATAGAGTTCGGCAATGCCGTGATAGGCGCGAGGATCTTCTTCGTTGCACTTCAAGGCCCGACTGAACAGTTCTTGCGCGTCCTGCATCCGCTGCTTTCTCAGGCTGAGCCATCCCAAGGCCGAGTAGGCGGCGCCGAATTCCCCATTGGCTCCCAACGCATCACGATAGGACTTCTCCGCCAGGTCCAGACGCCCCCTCATTTCGTGCAGGCCGCCCAGGGCAAAGTGGACTTCTGCATCCTTTGGATTCAGCTTGAGCGCCTCCTTGTACGACTGTAACGCCGGTTCCATCTTGCCTTGCTCGGCCAAGGCACATCCAAGATTGGCATGGGGCATCGGGTCGCTCGGGCATAACTTGATGACTTCGCGGTACTCCTTGATCGCCATCTCCAGCCGCCCCTGCTCCTGATAGGCGACACCGAGATTGGTTCTGGCCGGCACATAAGCCGGATCAAGCCGCACTGCCTCCTTATACTCCTTGATCGCCATTTCAAGATGACTCGCCCGCTCGTGAATCTGCGCCAGAAAGTAGTGGGGATAGGCAGATTGCGGATCCAGCCTTGCCGCATCCTTGTAGTACTGGACCGACTGTTCCGATTGACCGGACTGAGCCAGCAAGAGACCCGTGACCAAATGCGCCAGACTGCTGTCATGGTGCCGGGCGAGGAGGTCATTGATCCATTGCTTGACCGCGGCGATATCGTCTTCGGTCTCCAGACAGCATGCGTGTGTCTTCCAGGCATCCGCAAACCGGCCACGCAACAGATAGACGATGTTGTGTGAAAAATACGCGCAAGGGTCCGCGGGTCCGGCGCCCCTATGATCCGCGATCCAGACTGAGGCCTCGGCAAAGAGCGTATCCCATGCTCCCGCCAGGATTGCGGCTTCGCATTGTTGCGGATGGCTGTTCATGTGTCGCGCGAGAATTCTACCGGGTCAGTGTATCTTCGACGTCCGGGGGCGTGGCCTGGATGCTCTCCCCGAGAGCAGGATAGCGCGCGGCGAGCTTCTGTTTCATCTGCCACGCAACGGTGCGGTACGACCAATGGCCCTTCACACCGGAACGGAGCCTGGCGATATACTCCGCCTCGGCATAATCCATCTTGAACAGACAGCGCACTTTGAAACCGAACGGGATGGCGTAGAGCGAGGCTTCCTGATCCTTTTTCCTGAGCAATTCGATATCGCGGCGCACCGCGTCCATCGCCTGCCGGTACTCTTGATCCAATCCTGCTTCGACAAGCGGCGGCGGAACATCGTAGCCGTGAACGGTCGTGAAATTCTGCTGAACCTGTTGGCAGCGCCGGTGGCGATGCATATCTCTCCATGCGCCGATGTCCATCAGAATATCGAAATTGAACGAGTAGCCGCAGCGAAATTCTTTGATCAGTTCGTCGTAGGGCCCTCTCTGTCGCGTCGCCACCTCGATCGTATCTTGCTTCTGCTTGTCGGACCATTCTTTCACCACCGACAGAATCGTGCGATACGGAGCCTGCGTCACGCGATAGAGCAGCGTCGTGACGACTTCATCCAGCGGATCGTGCGGATCGATCAGCTCGACTGACTCGACTGCGCCCCAGCGATCGGGCTGATCCAGCCCAGTCCCGCGCAAAACATCCTTCGCATGGCGGGACAAATCAGCATAGACCGACTCTTGATAGGGATTCGCCTTCGCATGCCGCGCTAGTGTCGGCGCCAAGGGTTCATTCAGCCCGGCGGGTTGCCCGTTCAATTCACCCCAGACATTCACCGGAGGGCGCCGGCAGGCCTCTTTCAAATCATCGCCGATGGCGCGCAGCTCCGGCAACTGTGACGACAGCAAGCGGGTGATCTGCTTTTCCAGCGTACGGATGCTCACGACCTGGCCCACGTTCGTCTTGGCCGCGAGCGGGAGCAGGTAGCGCGTGGCGTCGAACGCGCGCGCGGCGATCGTGCGTTGATAGTCGGCCAGCTTCATCGATTCCGGGCGGGGGTCCCGTTCAGAAAGATAGGCGATCAAGGGATCGTGCAACAGCCGGTAGACTTCGGACAGGCTGCGCAGAATGCCTTCGTAGACCGCCTCGGTTTCGCTGCCTCGAATCTGGCCCGGGACATACCACCGGCTCGACGCAAAATTCTGGTACCGGCTGGATTTGGCCTGACCATCCCAGAGCGGCTCGTCTTCCAGCCGGATCGCTGCAAGCTCGGAAATTTCTTCAAAACAGACGACGACGTGGCCAAGATCCGCGATCGAGGCATGGCCGTAGTCGAAGTAGAACTGCTCCCAGAACTTCTCCGAGGAATGACCGTGGACCCACGTGATGCTGTTTTCGATGGAGTCGGACGACCGGCTGTAGCGAGCCAAGGCGTAAGCAGACTTCTCCGGAGGCATCGGCGCGATGGCCATTACACGGCGGCCGGATTGATCCTGACTCATAGACCGTTCCTCATTCTGGTACTGAGCGAAGGAGGGGCACTATACCTCTCGTACCGATAAGGCGCAAGATCGGCTCCGTTGACTTGCCTCAGAATGCGCCGCTATATTCCCACAGCTCTATGGGTATGACGCGTTGGGGCGTCCGGTATAGGTATGATCAAAGGCATTAAGGGCGTCAAAGACATTCTTCCGGAAGAGACTCCCCGTTGGCGGCTCATCGAGGAGACTGCCAGGCAGTGGGCCGTCCGTTATGGCTTTCAGGAAATTCGCGTCCCGATTTTCGAGGTCACGACCCTGTTCGCCAGAAGCATCGGGGCATCGACCGACATCGTCGAAAAAGAGATGTATACATTCCAGGACCGGGACGGCACCTCACTCACACTCCGGCCCGAAGGAACGGCAGGAACCGTTCGTGCTTTTATCGAACACAATCGCGCTGCCGATCCTTTACCGCAAAAGTATTTCTATATGGGACCGATGTTTCGTCATGAGCGGCCTCAGGCCGGCCGCCTGCGCCAATTTCACCAGTTTGGCGTCGAGTCGTTGGGCATATCAGACCCTCGCGCCGATGTTGAAGTCATCGCCTTGTTATGGCGGATTCTTTCGGACCTGAACCTTCCGGCCCTAACCTTGGAGATCAACAACCTTGGCGACACCGCTGATCGAGACGCCTATCGTCCTCTGCTGGTTGCCTATCTGACACAGGTGATCGAACGGCTCTGCGGAAATTGCCAGCGCCGTGTCGCAACAAATCCGCTCAGGGTCTTGGATTGCAAAGTTCCCGAGTGCCGGGCTGCCACTGAGGCCGCTCCCCGGCTTGCCGAGTCCCTTTCGGAAAAGGCACGCGCATATTTTGCTGCTGTTCTCGCCGGCCTCGACTCCATCGGAATTCCCTATCGACTGAACCACCGGCTCGTTCGAGGACTTGATTACTACTGTCTCACAACCTTTGAGGTCACATCGACAAGCTTGGGCGCTCAGAATGCAGTGGGAGCCGGGGGTCGATACGATGGCCTTATCGAAACCCTTGGTGGTCCACCGACCCCGGCTGTCGGCTTTGCGCTTGGATTGGAACGGATGGCGATGATGCTCTCCGAGACAGCGCCGGTCTCACTTCCCGGGTCTACGACCGTCTATATTGCGGGGTTTGGCAGCCAGGGATCAGTATCTGGTCTTTCTGCCCTGGAGGAGCTTCGTCTGGCGGGAATCCGGGCGGTCTCTGATTTTCGGGCCGGTACCCTCAAATCCCACTTGCGCCAGGCAGATAGATCTAGTTCCAGGTTTACTTTGATCATCGGAGATGATGAGGTGACGAAAGGTACTGGTATCCTCCGTGATATGACTTCAAAGACTCAGCATGATGTGTCCCTTACCTCTCTCAGCCGTGACATATCCTCTCTCCTTCGCGCTTTCTAATCCCAATTTTTCCATTGACTTTTTTCTCAAAAACTCTTAATTTTTCACTATGGTATAAAATTCATAAGTCTATGATTATTTAATATAAATACCTGTGAATTATTAAGATGAAACGGAAGCTCGGTCTTCTCCTTGCTTTGCCCCCTACCCATGAGAGTGCAACGACGGTCCACGGACTGGCGCAGGCAGCTCTCTCGGCTGGTCATGAGGTCTATCTGTATCTCATTGATGAAGGGGTGAAGAACCTGGCTGATCCACGATACCGACAAATTGCTCAATCAGGTGTCAAACTCTTTGCTTGTGCTTATGGGTGTCAGCAACACCAGGTCTCAACAGCGGATCTAGACCAGTCCATTTCGCTGTCCGGGCTTGTTGTCCTTTCTGGAATCATCGACGCATGTGAGCCTTTTCTCTCATTTACCTGACGTTAACCGACTGGTCATGGCTAAGACTATCGCTGTTGTCATTCAGGAAGATCCACGAAAGACCCATAGACCGGTTGAAGCTCTACGAATTGCGCTTGGCCTCGTTGCAGGGTCCCATACAACGACGGTTGTTCTACTAGGCGAAGCTCATCGTCTCCTCTCTGATGATCTTGATGACATCGTCGATGTGGATATACTGGAAAAATACCTTCCCTCTGTCGAACATCTTGAAATTCCTTTTATTCTTCAATCAGAGACCGATCAGTCTCTGGTCCGCAAGGAATTCTCTGTCCAATATGAATCTGATGAGACTATTCGGTCTCTCATAAAATCGATGGACCGTACTCTGATCTTTTGATCAGTCATGACCATAGGGATTCTATGTCTTCTCCTTTGTATCTCATGCGTCATTCAGTACATACAATTTCCCCTGGCCTTTATTCTTCTCAAGACCTTACTGTTTCAGCCTGTACCATGAAAACATCAATTGATTCTCCTTTCGCTGAGCAACAAACTCTGACAATTCAGTCAACCCACAATACTGATGGTGTAAAAGAACAGGTTATGACGTATGGACAGCTATTAGAGATGATCATGTACGCGTCCAAGGTTATCATCCTCTGACTCTTTACTCTTAACATTGTTTATTAAAAGAAAATTAGGAGTCGGAGTCGGAATCGGAGTAGAGAAGGGAATACTGTGGATAGTAGCGATCATATTGTTTAATGAGATAAAAAATACGATTTCAGATGAGTATAGGATTGGGGATTTTTTTCGGGAAGACTCCGCATAGGTTGGCTGAATCCTGTGGAAAACGTATGGGGTCTAAAACACAACTCGACAACGGGAGTGGGGACATGGTATTGACCACTTTGTCCAGCTTGATAAACCCATCCCAAAGTACCAAGTTATCCACAGATGTGAATAATTCTGTGTATAGAAATTTCCGTGACTTATGAGTGTCGATACCGTCTGGCAAGAGGCGCTTCAGTACATCCAAGGGAAGGTTCCCAGGCAAGTCTATGACACCTGGTTCATCCCGACACGCCTTGATAGGATCGAAAACTCCACCGCCCACATCGGCGTACCGAACAAGTTTTTCGGTGAATGGTT
>SXPO01000204.1 GCA_005793285.1 Nitrospiraceae bacterium | reverse complement strand
TTCGAATCCTGTCGCCCCGACCATTACTTTCAACCACTTGCGCGTTTTTCCCCTCCTGCTCTTCCTGTGTGATTCCGGTTCGACGCACGGTTAGGCTTGAATGCTCCCCCTGCCCGCGGTGGCGTTACAGGCCTAACTCACTCAGACTTGGGTGATCATCCGGGCGTCGCCCAAGTGGCCAGAAAAACTTACGATCCGATGCATCAATCGGCACATCATTGATACTCGCCAACCGCCGCCTCATCAATCCCTGCTCATTAAACTCCCAATTCTCATTGCCATAACTGCGTTGCCATTGACCAGACGCATCATGGCACTCATAGGCGAACCGGACGGCAATTCGATGTTCACTAACCGCCCAGAGTTCTTTAATCAGGCGATAGTTCAATTCGGTCGCCCATTTCCGAATCAAGAATTGCTGGACTTGATCACGCCCCACCAGAAATTCTGCGCGATTTCTCCACTGGGTATCCTCGGTATAGACACGGGAGACCCGCTCGGGATCTCGGGTGTTCCAGGCATCTTCGGCCATGCGAATCTTCTGAATGGCCGATTCCTTAGTAAACGGGGGCAGTGGCGGTTTAGATTCCATACGCACCTTTCTGGTCACTGATGCGGGGCGCACCAGCGTGACCACTTTATACGATTCACGAATAGCGTGGCAATGGGCGCGAATGGCAAACTTGTCAATCGAGCCGGAGCGGCGAAGCCCACGCCCCATTTCGTCGGGTGCCCTTTCAGGCGCCCGCCCTGCCTGATCAAGGCCCCCCTGTTGCCCCAGGCAGGAAACACACGTTTTCATTCCGGTTCCCGTCACGGGTGGCATCCGATATTCCGGTTGGCATCACGGGGGGCCTGTAGCCTGCTGTCGTGGCCCGTATCTTGCCGTGACGGGAACGGTATGATACTGTTCTCGCCGTGTTGTGTGCTGTGTCGGAGTGTGGCTTGTAGTAGAACTATGTAGTGTACTTTGAGAGCAGGATGGCGCAGGTTCGAATTCTGTCGCCCCGACCATATGATGCGTAAGCAGGCCCGCGCCTCACAGCAAAAGCGACGGGCTACGCACCGCCAGTATCCACGCGCCCGTAGCTCAGTTGGATCGAGCATCGCCCTTCTAAGGCGAGGGTCGCTGGTTCGATTCCAGCCGGGCGCACCATCCAACGTATCGTTTAGGTGGGCGCACCTGCCAGGCGGTTCGCTACAGGCGATCCTCGTCGAGCTCGATCAAGTCAGACCACGCGGTCACGTGCGGCAGCGTGGCAACGGGGACGCCGCGTTTCTTCGCCACATCGTCGAGCCGTTGCTGAAATCTGCGCTTGGCTGCTTCGTCCATTGGTCCGCTTACCTCGATTCGCTCGTTCCATCGGGCGAGCTCTTCCGGGGTACGGGCCGTCATCTGTCCGCGCACCCAGTCCAGGATGTCCTGGTCGGTTCCGCCGTCTCGCACGTTCTGCTCGAATGCAGACGTGTCGAGTTCGAGGAAGTCGAGCAGGTAGCGGTCGAAGCCCACGGTTAAATAGTTATAGTCCGGAATCTGGCCAGCCTGCCGGAGCCGGACCTTGTCGATCATACGCCCTAAATGGGCGATATTCCCCAAGCGAATCTTCGCACTTCTCGGATATGGTGTGAGCATCATGTCGTCTCCTGATCCCCCTTGCACTTCGTCCAGAAAGGACAGTATCGTAGTGCGGTGTGCGCTGTCGAGTCCTTGGCTTGAATATTAAGGGAGGCTGCTATGGCAATACGATTGGGTGATGAAGCACCAAATTTTACGGCAGAGACCACGGAAGGGACCCTCAACTTTCATGAGTGGTTGGGCGGCGGGTGGGGGATTCTTTTTTCGCATCCGAAAGATTACACCCCGGTCTGCACCACCGAGTTGGGGACTGTTGCGAAGATTACGCCGGAGTTCAAGAAGCGGGGCGTGAAAGTCATTGCCGTCAGCGTGGATCCCTTGGAGTCGCACAAGGGCTGGATCAACGATATCAATGAGACGCAGCATACGACGATGAACTATCCGATCATTGCGGACCCCGACAAGAAGGTCGCGACCCTCTATGACATGATCCATCCGAACGCGTTGGACAATATGACGGTGCGTTCGGTGTTCATCGTCGGACCAGATAAGAAGGTGAAGCTCACGTTGACCTATCCAGCGTCATGCGGCCGGAACTTCGACGAGCTGTTGCGCGTGATCGATTCGCTGCAATTGACGTCGAAGTTCAAAGTGGCCACGCCGGCCAACTGGAAGGATGGGGAGGAGTGCATCATCACGCCGGCCGTGAACGATGCGGAGGCGAAGACGCTTTTCCCCAAGGGGTTCACGGCGGTGAAGCCGTATTTGCGGTATACCCCGCAGCCCAACAAGTAACGAATCGGTCATCGTCATCGAGGGCGGGAGAGGCTCAGTGCCCCTCCCGCCCTTGGTGTTTTTTTTGCGAAAAGAGGCTGGCGAGACGTGGTCTCAGACGAGCAAGAGTCCAGCGGTTCGGATTTTTTTCCAGGCGGCTGTGCCGAGGAAGGAGTCAAACTCTTTTGCGGTGCCGGGAAATGTCGCGCGCGCGTCCTTGAGTAAGGGGTAGGGACGCGAGGAGGTAGTGCGTGGCGTGGAGCGATGGAGCAGATCGCTTAACCACTGGGCCTGTGGGGTGGCGAGGGTGAGGACGTGATCGCTGGTGCGGGCCGGCAGAATGATCTTTGTTTTTCTTCCAACCAATGCACAGACGGGTTGGCCTCCGAGCCAGACGAATCGCCGCTCCGCCTGGGCGGTGTCGTCAACGGTTCGTCCCTTGAGGAGCTTTTGTATCCAGGTGGGGGAGACGCGGGGCGTTGGTACGGCATGGTCGAACCAGTGGCGCAGGTCACGCGTGAGCCCGTTCCCTTCCAGATAATTGAGCATCGACTGCCGGAGTCCCTCGCCGAGCCATTCCGGCGTCGTGCCCCCGCGATCCTCATGCTGGAGGTCGTTCTCCGCAAAACCCTGAAACGCCGGTCCAAGGATACGCAGGCCATGAGCGGCAGGTTGAAGGCCAATCGGGCTATGGGCCGTGGCGGTAAAGCGATGCCAGAAGGCCGATTGAATGAGATCCGCGTGTACTAATTGTCGCACTCGCTCCAATGAGTCGACTGTTTCTTGGACCGTCTCAGAGGGACAGCCGTACATGAGGTAGGCATGGATGAGGATGCCTGCCTTGTTGAAGGCCGCGGCCACCAGCGCGGTCTGATTGACGGTAATGCCTTTTTTGATTTTCTCCAGCAGACGGTCTGAGGCCGCTTCGAGTCCTGCCGTCACGGCGATACAGCCTGAGGCGGCCAGGAGGCGGCAGAGGTCCGGTGAGAAGGCGTCTTCAAAGCGGATATTGCCCCACCAGGAAATCGTGACGCCCCGTTCCAGCAGACCCAAGGCCAGCGACTTTAGCGCAGCGGGAGGGGCCGCCTCATCGACGAAGTGGAATCCACGGCACCCAGTCTCGGCTATCAGGTGTTCGATCTGTTGGATGAGCCGATCGGTCGGCGTCATTTCGTAGCGGCTGATGTAGTTGAGCCCGACGTCGCAGAACGTACATTGTTTCCAGTAACAGCCATGGGCGACCGTGAGTTTGTTCCAATGGCCTTCCGACCAGAGACGATGCATCGGGTTCGTGCTATCCAGGATTGTGAGGTATCGACTCAAGTCCAGGCCACGGTAGGTTGGACAGCCGACCTCGCTCATGCTGAATTCAGGTTCGGCTGTCTTATTCGCGAAGACGACGCAATCCTTTTCCCGATAGAAGGTCCGGCAGAGTTGCTGTCGGGACCTGGTGCCTGCCAGATGTTCAATCAATGACAGCAGCGGCCTCTCGCCGTCGTCGAGCGTGACGTAATCGACGTAGTCAAACACGCGGGGGTCCGACAGACGCCGGAGCTCGGTGTTGACATAGCCTCCGCCCAAGGCAACGGCGAGATCCGGCCTCCGGCTCTTGATCGAGCGGGCGACACGAAAGGCGCCATAGAGGTTCCCGGGAAAGGGGACGGTGAGGGCGACGAGCGATGGAGTCAGGCGGTCGAGGTGCGCCCACAAGGATTCGAGCATCAATTGATCCGTCATGGTTGGAGGGACAGCGACCGCGTCGATGATCGTCTGGAACGTGGAGGCCGCGCGGGCGATATGCTCGGCATACCGGCTCAGGGTAAAATGGGGCGAGACGGTCGCCTGGATCAAATCGGCGAGGTCTTCGAGGTAGAGCGTGGCATAGCGTTTGGCGCGATCCTGTTCCGGCAAGGTGCGCAATGACGACGCGCGACTGCTGTGGCCGGCGAATCGAGGGCCTTGGGGGAGGAACCCTGGGCGGGCCAGGAGCAAAGCCAGAGAAGGATTGCGCCCCTGAAGAAATTCGATGACCGGGTCGATCGTGCTTAGATAGGCAGGCGCGACGGCGAGCATCTGTCTGGCTTCGCCTGGCAGTGCAGTCGCATGCTGGCGCACCTGATCAAAGACTGATTGGAGTCCAGATCGGCTGAAGAGTCGGAGCACCATGTCGATGCCGAGGTCGGCCTGATCGGCGTCAATCCCGCGACTGCGGAGAAACCCCGTGAGATAGGCCGTGGCCGGGTAGGGCGTATTCAGCTGCGTGAGTGGCGGAATGAGCAGGAGAACGTGTGGGCCAGCCATGGACTCGACATACCATACTGCCCGAGGGAATGCTATGCGACCGTCCCGCGCAGGCGGGCCCTCGCAGTGAACGGCATGCAAGGGTCACCAAGGCGATCCACCCAGCAGTTGCCCGAGCGGATGCCTAGTGGCTGGGGAGGGTCTGTTGCGTGAGATCGTCGTCGAGAGTTGCCCAGGTGATGCTCTTGGCGACGGTGGCGAAGAGGCGGTGCAGCCAGGGGTGCCGGTGCTGGCAGTAGTTATTGAGAGGCACGAGACGATGTTCGAGGTCGAGTTTCGCCCGGTAGCCGGTTTGGCCGCTTTGAAATTCTGTTGCGCCGACGGAGGAGGCCCAGATGACCGCTTGTTCCCAGAGGCGAAAGTAGAGAAAC
>SXPO01000203.1 GCA_005793285.1 Nitrospiraceae bacterium | reverse complement strand
GATTTTTCATTCTGCCAATACATGATGGTTGAGCAGCTTTCGATGTTCTTTGAGATGCAGGGCGCGATTGTCGGACTGATGTTCCTGGGTTGCAACTATTATGCGTGGCTCAGTTTGAGGCGTATCCAGGGAGTTGAACAGGTCAGGATGACCGTTCTGGCTCCCATCGTGATGGTGCTGTTTCCTCCCGTCGCGATTTGGGGGTTGACGACCTATTGGATCCCCGAACCGATGTCGCTGGCCATTCTTATTCCGTTGGCCCTGGCGCCGTTTACTCTCGGCCGTTTCATTCCAGTGACGGTCTCGGTGCGCACGGTGATGAAAGTCGGATTTTTGATGGTGGTGGTGAGTGATGCAATCTGGTTGACCCCTAACGGATTTGCGGCCACTGGCGCCAGGATGCTGGACAACCTCCAACTGCCGGAGTCGTGGGATTTTCTGGGAAAGATGCCGACCAAGCTTGGCGCGATCTTCTCGCTCGTGTTTGCCACAACAATCAATTATATCCTCTATGGCAAAGCGATCAGGCAGGGGACCATCGTGTGGGGCAAGATCGATGGCATCTCCCAATTCGTCCTTATTTTCTTAGCCTTCACCTCTATTTGGGCGATGGGGTTGATGGGGGCGGTTCGATCGCTTCTGCGCAAGTTTTTCCATACGTATAATTTGATCCCGGACTTCACGGCGGAATCGTTTACGCCCACGCTGTCGTATTCTGCCTGGTTGATTACGGGTATTACCGTCGTCTTTTTCATTGTCGTGAGCGCAGCCGTGTTCGTTGCGCTCCGGCCAGTTGAATTGAAAGGTCGCGAGCCAGAGGGCAGTCCCGTTCCCGCCGGAACCAAGTAAGAAGCGGTCCCATCGGTTCATTCCAACAACGTGCATCTGTAGCCGGTCGGGCCAAACACGAGGAGTTCTTATGGGGAAAGCGATGTTCAAACTCGTCATCGGCCTCGTGGTCGGTGGTGGTCTTTGGTTCACGGCGAAGGCCATGGGATTTCCTCCGGTCTTCCAGTGGGCGTTTTTCAGCTACGCTGCCGTCGGTACGGTCGTGTTTCTCTTGCTGGATATCCCGGCCATGAAACCGCAAAGCGGATGGGGCGCGGCTCTCTCCGTTCTTCTGTTCTTTGGCCTCCTCTGTGTCGGCTACGGCGCCGGCGCGTCGCTCTTGCCGCAGTTCGACCCTGAAGATGAAAAGGGAAAGACCGCCAAGGTTCTTGGTAGCGCGAAGTCGGGTAATCCGTTGGATCCCTGGAAAGCAGACGAGGTGATTCAGCGAGCGAAGGAACTCGACGAAAAAGTAAAAGAGCTGGAAGCGCGGATCAAGGCTCTGGGCAGTGGGTCGGCGCTGGTTGCGCAGCCAGAAGGAGCCGCTCCGGTGACGGCGTCCGTGCCTGCTCCAGGCGGGGCTTCGGGGGGAGATAGCTTGAAAGTCGGGGAGGAGCAATGGCAGCTGCAAGAGTGTTACAACTGCCACAAGTTGAGAGGCGATGGTGGGAAAAAGCGAGGCCCTGAGCTGGACAATATCGGCACCTATCTTACGGTTGAAGAGATCAAGCAGAAAATTTCCGACCCCAAGAGTTTCATGGCTGAAGGCTTCGAAAAGGAATGGGAGAAGGGCCGGATGCCGGACAAATTCAAGGACGTGATGAGCGACGGCGAAATGACCGCCCTTGCTGCGTGGCTCCATTCATTCGCCGGCAAGAACCCATCGGTCATCACACCGAAGCCGATTAAGAAAAAATAATGCTGCAGCCGAAGCTGAAATCAAAGGTTCGATGCACGGACCGCGACATCGGTGAAGTGACGAAAGTCGTTCTTGATCCGTTGTCTCACGAGATCAGCCACATCGTCGTGTCCATGAACGGCAGCGGCGAACGGCAGGTCGGGATGGGCCATGTCCAAGCCGTCATGGAAGATCTGGTTGAGCTGCGCGCGCCCTCTTCCGACATTGCTGCCTTACCGCCGTTCAAGCGGGATGATTATGTGACCACGCACGAGGTTGAAATCTCGCACCTCGAAGATAATCTGCACGTGATGCCGGGCGAAGTGTTGGTGCCGTTTCCCGCGCTCGAAAAGGACGTGAAGCGCCGGACGTTCTTCATGAACTTCACGCATGTCATCGGATTTCTGATCGGCTTGCCGATGGCCTATCCGATTCTGCGCTTCCTCATGAAGCCCATGTATATGCCGTTCGATAACGAATGGCTTCAGGTCGGCAATGTCAGCAAGATCAAGCAGGCTGACCTTGGGGTGCAGTTTCAGTACAAGAAAAAGGTCAAAGAGGCCTACATGCCGGAATCTGAGGTCGAAAAAAGTGTGTGGGTTCTGAAGGCGAGTTCCGAGGTGCTCGATAAGGTGTATCAGGGGAAAGATCAGGAATTTCGTGATGCTTCCGGCAAGCTGATCTGGACCAATAAGAAGGATTTTTCCTATATCGCATTTTCCGGAAAGTGCCCGCACCTGGGCTGCGCCTTCAAGTGGAGACAGCATAAGACCTTGGGACAAGTGTTTCTCTGCCCCTGTCACCTGAGCATCTATGATGCCTCAGGGAAAGTGCTCGATGGACCGGCGCCGCGCGCGCTCGATGCGTTGCCGATCAGGGTATCAGCAAGCGGTGAAGTCGAAGTGGTCGATATGGAATTCAAGGCCGGGGTCAAGTCTCAAATTCGGATCGTCTAAATGGAACAGCCGTCGATTCCCAGCGCTCAGCCCACGACCGTCGAGAAGCTGATTTCGTTTCTTGATGCGCGTGTCGGCCTGAAAGAAATGCAGGCCAAGATGCTCAACGAGCCGATTCCCGGCGGCTCTCGTTGGGCCTATGTCTTTGGCTCAATCCTGCTCTTTATCTTTGCCATGCAGGCCCTGACCGGTATCCTGCTCATGTTTTACTATGTTCCGACGGCCGACCATGCCTATGCCAGCACGCAGTACATCATTCACGATGTGGATTATGGATGGTTTTTGCTGGGCTATCACTTTTGGGGGTCGAGCGCGATGGTGGTGTGCGTCATTGCCCACATGTCTCAGGTTTTTCTCTGGGGGGCCTACAAGCCGCCACGGGAGCTCCTCTGGCTGGTCGGGCTGGCGCTTTTTGGAATCGTCATTGGGTTCGGATTTACCGGGTACCTGTTGCCGTGGGATCAGAGGGCCTACTGGGCCACGACGGTGGGAGTCGAGATGGTAGATAAGGTCCCGGTACTGGGTGATTTCTTGGCTCGGTTTCTCAAGGGCGGGCCGACTCCAGGGCAAATGACGCTGAGCCGGTTTTTCGTCATCCATGTGATGATCCTTCCGGCGGGGCTGATGGCTCTCGCCGGGCTGCATCTGTTTTTATTTCGCGTCGCTGCGCCGGCCGGACCGTTCAGTGGAACGCCGGAAGAGATCAAGGCCAAGACCGACTACTTTTTCCCGCGGCAAATTTGGAAAGATATGGTGGGGATGGCGGTGGTCTTCGCGACGATTTGCGGGTTGGCCTTCTGGGAGCCGGTCGTGCTCCTCGATGAGGCGACCCCCGATCCTGGCGAATACCATCCCGAACCGGAATGGTATTTCCTCTTCTATTTTCAATTGCTGCGCTTGAAAGTATTTGCAGGGGAATTCGGGCAATTGATGGGCGCCGTCGTGGTGCCGGTCGCGTTCATGCTCTTGCTCGTCACACTGCCATTTTTCGACAAGGATCCGGAACGGAATATTTTCAAGCGCCCGATTGCCCTCATTAGCTGGATCTTTATCATGGCGATGATTGCCATATTTACGGTGTCCTCGGTGATTAACCGGGAGTTTCTCGATTAAACCTGGTGCGATGGCGCCACGGTGAACAGCTATGGCTACTGAACGAGAATCGTTGTCGCCGACACAGATAGGACTCCGAGTCCTCTGGCCTGCTTGCTGGACGGGACTGCCGATCAAGCTGGCGTTCGCCTTGGTGCTCTTCGCCATGGGCCTGATGCAGTTTGAGGGCAGGCTGGGCATTGCGTTTCTGATGTTGCTCACCAGCTCCGTGACCATCCTGGCGATGCCGATCATTATGTTGGGGCTCGGCTCGCATTTCGGGGAAGGCATTGGGTTGCCGATTCTGTTCCTTTCCGCGATTCCGATCGATATCTGGGCCTTCGGCGTGGTGGGGAGCACGTATTTCCTTGAACGATTCAGGAAGGAGCCACCGGCGCGATTGGGCTTCACGATCTGGTGGAAGTCGGCGTTAGCCGGAGCCGTCCTGCTGCCGATCATGTGGTATGCCGTCAGTGCCGTCACGGAGACGGCCGTATCCACGTCGCATTCGATTGCGCAAGCGGAAAGCTTGCGAAGCCTGTTCGACACAGGGCTTCCGGTTGCAGAGCGAATCGGTCTTGAGGTCACGATCTGGGGGACGATCGCGTTTGGGGTCTTGATCCTGCTGCTGACGATCGGGGTCTCGACAATCGGCCGTATTGTATGCGATATTGCCGCCGCCGCGCCGATGGCGCCTGGTGATTATCAAGCGCTGATTGTCCGTTGGGACCTCATGCGCGTTCCCAGGGACCAGGGATTATTTCTGACGGCGATCACGGGTGCGGGCGTCCTTATGTGCCTGCTGTTCTGGTCCGTGCTTCCTGAGACCACGCCGCACCCTCACGAGTGCTGCAAGAAGCCGGAAGTCAAAGTCGAGGCGTCGTTCAAGCCGATCGAGACGCTGAAGCGCAATGAACAGCAGATTGGCGCGCTGGCCGTGAAAGTCGAGGCGCTGGAGCAGCTGGCGGATCAGCAAGACGAGAAAGAAAAGGGCAAGGGGAAGGTCGATGGCGGAAAGACCGCAATGCCCCTGCCGTGACGAAACCGTAGTTTGTGAGGTGATGAGGTGAGTGCCATGCAACAAGGGGTCGGAACGATTCAACGAGCGCTTCGGGCCGTCGGCGGTCATGGCGGATGGCTTG
>SXPO01000022.1 GCA_005793285.1 Nitrospiraceae bacterium | reverse complement strand
GGCAGTCACGGCTTGACGTGGTTCACCGCCCCGTTGTGCAATCACTGCCTGGTCCAACGGCAGCGCCTCCGTCAGATACACCTTCAAGATCTCA
Source organism: Nitrospiraceae bacterium (assembly GCA_005793285.1). Classification (GTDB taxonomy): domain Bacteria; phylum Nitrospirota; class Nitrospiria; order Nitrospirales; family Nitrospiraceae; genus Nitrospira_D. The sequence goes on along the minus strand of SXPO01000022.1, from coordinate 4,583 downwards.
GCCGACGCCTCACGATTGGGCCGCGCGACTTTGATTTTCCGATCGATACGGCCTGGCCGAAGCACAGCCGGATCGATCAAATCGGGACGGTTCGAGGCCAAAATGATGACGACATCGTGCAACGACTCGATGCCGTCCATCTCACTACAGAACATCGGCACCAGGGTGTTGGAAATATTGAACGAACGCATGGCCCGCCGCGTACCCAGCACCGACTCCGCTTCATCGATGAAGATGAACGGCAGCGCGCCCGCTTTCCGCCTCGCTCGCGCTTGGGCAAAGAGATCGCGGACCATCCGTTCGGACTCGCCCAGCCACATGTTGAGAATCTCAGGGCCCTTCACATGGAGGAACGCCCCGCTTGTGACCGGAGGACGCCCACCCAGTTCCTTCGCATGGTCCTGTTCCGACTGCCCCATCAGCTTGGACAGACTCCCGGCCGCGGCCTGCCCGATCAGCGTCTTGCCGCATCCGGGGGGACCATAGAGCAAAAATCCTTTCGGTTGTGAGAACTTGAACTGCTCGAATGTCTTTGCATGGAGTAACGGGTACTCGACGGCTTTTCTGATCGCTGCGATCGCCTCGCGCTGCCCGCCGATCTGCTCCCATGTGATCTTCGGCACTTCATCGAGCAGATGCTTGCCGGAGGTCCGGTCCGCAAGCTTCTCGATCGCAATGCGAAACGTGGGGTCGATTCGAACCTCGTCGCCGGCCTTGAGCTCGATTCCGGCTAAGTCGGTGGACCGTTGCAAAATCAACGGCTGCCGGCCCATCTCCTGTTCAAAGCGCAGCCGTCCGTCGGGCATCGCTTCGGCCAGTTTCAGAATCGGCCCGTTCCGATCATAGCCGAGGGTTTTGATAACGGCGTAGGCGTCATTGACCAGGATCTGAGCCCCGATCTTGAGAGCCCCGGCTTCGACGCGCGGATCGACGTTGGCATAATACTCGGCCCCGCCGACCAGGATGCGCGCGAGCCCTTCGCCGGGAATCTCCAGCAACGTGCCGATGCGGTTTGCCGGCGCGGTCAGTTTGGCCGTGACCTCGCTCAGTTTCTTGAATTCGGCTTCGCGTTGTTGGTTTGACGCTGCCTCCAGCATGACCGCATGGCGGAGCTTGTAGAGAATGTTCCGGCGGGGGTCCTCTTCTGAAAACGACTCTAAGCATTGCTCGATCAAAACAAGCGGGTCAATCCCTTGCCCTTGCCCTGACCGCGCTCCGCCTGTGCTGTCTTGGCGATCACTCCCCTGGCCCGGTTGATGTGTGCCGCTATCGGTGGCGCGATGATCGCCCATGGAGAACTCCTCATGTCAGACTGAAAACAAGGACGGAAACAGACGTGTCGGTGCGGCATCTTAGCATAGACTCTTTACCGCCCGCCCAGACCCATCTCCCCACTAATTCACCGCTTGAAGCGTCACGTCGACGGACTGCCGCTTATTGTTTCTGACCACATCGACCTTCACTCGATCGCCCACTTTGTACTTTTCCATCGCATCCATGAGATCATCGACCGTCTCAACCGGTTTCCCATCGACCGCGACGACGATATCCCCGAGTTCGATACGCCCGGCAGTGGTCTCGCGCACCCCGCGCAACCCGGCCCGATCCGCGCTGCCTCCGCGCGACACCTTGCCGATCGCTAACCCTTTGATCCCCCACCGCTTGGCTATCGAATCGTGAATCAATGACACGCCCATTCCAGGCCTGATCAATTTGCCATGCTTGATGAGTTCCGGAATGATGCGATTGACCGTATCCACCGGCACGGCGAAACCGATCCCTGCATAGGCGCCGCTGGGACTGACGATCTGAGTATTGACGCCGATCAGACGGCCCGCACTGTCGAGCAATGGACCGCCGGAGTTACCCGGATTGATCGCGGCATCGGTCTGAATCACCCCTTCGATCGTCCGGTTCGACATCGACTTGATCGTCCTGCCAAGCGCGCTTACCACACCGGTCGTGAGCGTATGGTCAAGCCCAAAAGGGTTTCCGATGGCTAAGACTTTTTGTCCGACCCGCAAATCATGGGACGCGCCGATGGCCATCGGCTCCAGTACGCCCTCAGAGGCCTGAATCTGCAAGACTGCCAGATCCCGGTCCGGATCGGCGCCGAGCAGCTTGGCTGGATGTTCGCTACGGTCGGCCAGCGTTACTTTGATCGAGTTCGCTCCGTAGATCACATGGAAATTGGTCACAATGTGGCCCTGCTTGTTCCATACAAATCCTGAACCGGAGCCCTGCGGAACCTCCATGGTGTCCAGCGACCAGAAGTCGCGCTGAATCGCCGTATTGGCAATGAACACGACCGATTTGGTCGCCCGCTCGAACACCGCGATCGTCGCCCGCTCATCAAACCCTAATTCAACCGGAGCCGGAGCGATAGGACGCGGCTTTCCCTCAATTCCCTCGTACGCACCGCCCAATGGACTGCCCCATTCGGCTGTTCCAGGCTGAGAGAAAGAGAGAACCAGTCCGAAACTGATCGCTGCGACTCCGATCACAGACGTTCGTGGCCGATTCATCACCGCTACTCCCCCATAATTTGAAGGATGCACTCGCGCCGGCGGGCCCGCGTATCGAAATCGACCACGACAATCTGCTGCCAGGTCCCTAACAGTAGCGCGCGATTCGAGAAGGGAACCGTCACCGACGGTCCCTGCAACTGGCCCCGCAGGTGACTGTGGCCGTTGTCTTCTCCCGGATTTCCGGTATTGTGTTGCCAATGAGGGTCCGCCGGTACGACACGATCCCAAAAAGCTTTTGTGTCGGCGCGTATGCCAGGCTCATCTTCGATGATCATGACCGACGCCGTCGTGTGCTTGACAAACACCGTCACGATTCCAGCAATCAGCCCGGCATCGGCCACGGCGGACGAGACCCGGTTCGTGATGTTGTCGATGTGCGTATCGCCCGCCATCTCGACCTGAAATGGAATAGTCTTCACGGCCATCACGCACCTCCTGAGACCAACCCACGCAAATACTGCCGTTCCGCCTTGCTCAATGGACAGCCCCGCGCCTCTTCGAGAATAGAATCAAACGTACCCTCGCCAGCCAACCTACGCAATGCCTGTACAACATCCTCGCTCAGGATCCCCTCTCCTGACAATGTGCCGAGATAGGCAAAGGCTTCTGCCAACGTTTCCTTCTCCCGGGCATAATAATCGCGCCCGCGCTGTCGATTGCTGTAGGCTTCGAACTGTTCACAGGCAACGAGGATTTCTGCCAGCTGCTTAACCCAGGGTTGGGCAGACGCCAATCGCTCAGGATAGTAATAATAGAGCATCACACGCTGCATCCAGGGAGCCCATGCGATTCCCCATTCGTGCATCGCGGGACGAACAGCCCGCAGACGCCGCGCCAGGCGTCGCGCATATCCCAGACGCATTTCCACCTGTTCAACCGCCCAGCGGTCCATCGTGACCCCGGCGGTCTCCAGCTCGCGGCGATACAACGAAAGAAACGCTTCCGTCTCCCGGCCATACTTCGTGTTTAGATGTACGGCCCGCCATTCACGCGGCCTCGTGGGAATGTGATGCTGCTTGGCCCACGACCAAATCTTCCCGAAGAGCCGACGGTCCAATCCAGCTCGTCCCAGGTCATGCAGCAGGCACGCGATCTGATAGGAACGGACCCGCTCACTGGGATGCCCCAGCCGAGTGGCAACCGCCGCGCACATCCGCGCTGTCCGCACGGCATGAGGCCGATCGTATCCACGAATGATCACCCCGGGCTTGAGCGGGTGGGGATAGTCGTAGAGACGCATCAGCCTGTTGGCCAGAGGGCGAGGGATCACGAGAGGCGCCGACAGAGAACTGCTTGGCATAGTTGGAGTCAAACCGGGATACACCGGAGGCGCAGACAACTGGAATGCAGAATATCGTCGGGCCAAACAGAGTGTCAAGGCGACGCTCGCGCTCTTTCTGGAACTTTGCTATGCTGCGGCGGCCTGCGCGATCCGGCGCACCGCCTACGCTGCCGAGGCCCTTGTGGCAAAACCACGTTGCATCCCCTTCGCACTGTTCAGCGCTCTCCTCGCAACCGAACCGGCGACGGCTTCGGCCGGATCATTCGACCATCTCGTTTCCTGCTCAGGCTCAAGCCCAGCCATCGGCTCAGCCTGGCCAGACTCCCCAGGCTCTCATGGATAAGCTGATTCAGATGTTGATCAAAAAAGGGCTGTGGACGGAAGAGGAGTGGCGCAAAGCCAACCGGCCATGACCGATCCTTCCTGCAAGGCCTGCGCAAAGACCTGGCCCAGAGCCGATCATGTCATCGCGGATCTCGGCATGACGAAGGCCTACCTCCATGACGATCAATTCTTCACCGGCTGGACCGTCCTCGTTCTCCAGCATCACGCAACGGAGCTCTTCCACCTGACACCGGCAGAACGGATGCAACTGATGGAAGACGTGAACCTGGTTGCCAAGGCGCTCGCGCAGATCTATGGAGCCCAAAAGATCAACTACGAACTCCTCGGCAACCAACTGCCGCACATCCACTGGCACATTATCCCCCGCCTCCCCACAGATCCCTCTCCGCTCGAACCGGTCTGGCGGGTGTCGCATGAGGCAGTCCTTC
>SXPO01000202.1 GCA_005793285.1 Nitrospiraceae bacterium | reverse complement strand
TTTACAACCGGCTCTCTAGCAGCGTTTCAAGTCCCCTCCCGACAGCCACCTCCGCAGGTCTGCCAATTTGATTCTGGTTAAGAACGATGCGATGTTACCGCCCCTAAGAAGGAGGGCGTACCTATGTTCCTACTCCAGACCGCTGGGCTGTTCATTCTCACGGCGCTCGCTGAGATCATTGGTTGTTTTCTCCCGTACCTCTGGCTTCGCAAGGGTGGATCAATCTGGCTCTTGGTTCCGGCAGCGCTCAGCCTGGCGATCTTTTCCTGGCTCCTCACGCTCCACCCCGCTGCCAGCGGACGGGTCTATGCAGCCTATGGTGGTGTCTATGTCGCAACGGCCCTCGTCTGGCTGAAAGTCGTGGACGGCGAGGACCTCTCAGTTTTCGACTGGACTGGAGCGGGAATCGCGTTGTTCGGGATGGCAGTGATCGTCTTCGGTTGGACCGCGAAAGAGTAGGATTGCCGCCGTCGCCTAGAACGACGTTTCACGCCGCCAGGGCAATGAGGCACGGCGGATTTTCTGACTCGACCAGACCATGAGAGGCCACCCGTTTCTAATGACCACGGGATTAGGATGTCGTGGCGGCCGGTTCTTCGTCCAGCCAGGCATCGCCGTCAGGCTGCTCTGCTGCCGTTGTTTCCAAGGATTTGAAGTCAAAGAGGCGCGAGTCCATCAGCAGTGACGGCGCGATATTGGTGAGGGCGGCGGCAATACTGTCAGAGCTGCCCGGTGATCCCTGCTCCCACTCGCGCAGAAACGCTTTGACCTTTTTCCGCTTCAGATTCTCCTGGGACCCGCAGAGGTCGCAAGGGATAATGGGGAACGCACGCAGTTCGGCATATCGTTCCAAATCGACTTCCTTCACCAAGGCCAGCGGTCGGATGACAAGGTGACGTCCATCCTTGGAACGCAGCTTCGGTGGGATAGCCTTGAGCTTCCCGGTATAGAACAGGTTCAGGAACAGGGTTTCAGCAATATCATCGCGGTGATGTCCCAGCGCGATCTTGGTGGCGCCCAGCTCACTCGCAATTCGATACAGATGCCCCCTGCGAAGACGCGAACAGAGCGAACAGGTCGTCTGTCCTTCAGGAATAAGCCGTTTCACAATCGAATAGGTATCGCGCGTTTCAATGTGGAACGGGACGCCCCTGCCGGTCAGATAGTCCGGCAAGACATGAGCCGGAAAGCCCGGTGGCTTCTGCTCGAGATTGACGGCCACCAAGTCGAATCGCACCGGCGCGCGGCGTTGCAGCACGAGCAGAATATCGAGCAGGCCGTAACTGTCCTTGCCGCCGGACAGACACACCATGACCTTGTCGCCGTCCTCGATGAGACGATAGTCGCTGATGGCCTGTCCCACCAGCCGGCAGAGGCGAGTCTGGAGTTTGTCCGTTTCCTCGTCCAATTTATGCGGGAGCTTCATCTTGACCTCAAACTTCTCGTTAGCTGTACTGATCCCATGTGTCACACTGTTTGATGGCCCAGAAGACGGCCTCTTTGAGTTTCTTGAGGGTCATATTGTCGGGCTCGTAAATGGCTTGCAGTTTCTTGTCGAGATCGTATAGCGGTTGGGTCGCGCGTTTATCGGGAATCTTGCCGAGCGCCCAGGCGACTTCTGTGAGAACCGTCCAGTCGGTCTTGGGATCTTGCAGTTTTGCAAGCAAGGGCAGGACGACAGACGCATCGCCTGCGATGCCCCCGATCTGCCCCAATCCTTTTGCCGCTGCCGCCTGGACATCCGTCTGGGTCGTCGTGTTTAAAATCTCGATCAGCAGAGGAATGCTCTCCCTGCCGAGATTGCCCATCGCCACGAGCGCCTGTTTGGCGAGATCGCGATCCTTCAATGCCGCTTTGAGTTTGGGCATCGCTTCGTCGGCCTGCATCTCCCCAAGGAGCGAGATGATTTTGACTTTTCTGGTCTGGCTCGTCTCTGCTGAATCCAGCAGTTTGAGTAGGCGGTCCGGATGGCCCCATTCAGATGCCAAGAGGAGGGGGAACTCGTATTTTTCCAGTGCTTCCTGCAATTTGGACAGTGCATAGACGCCGGGATCGGTTGCCTGTGCAGCCTGGGCGGCGGCTACCGCATCCTCAAACTCTGTCCGTACCTCTTTTTGCCAGTTGATCTTCATGCCGCCCAACACATAAGTGAGCTGGCAGGCCGGTCCTTTCCAGAGTCGGGATGGGGCATCAGGGAGATCGGCATCTCCTCCCGCGCTCGTGGTGCCCTCCCAGGTTTTGTGCTGCTCACATTTGATGCGGAACAGCACATCATGGGGCTTACTATAATCAAGAATTACCTGGTACCCCACTTCTTTGAGGCGTTGAGCCACTGCGTTAGCGAGAGAAGCGGAGTCCGTACGGCCTTTATCCGTGAGGATGATGGCTTCAACTAATACGGTTTGAATCTTTTCCAGTTGGGCTTTTTGCTCGGAGGTGAAATGCTCTCGGTAGGCCCAGGCTGGCACAACTGCACAGTAGGACGACAGGATGAGTGTGCAGCCGATCGCAGTGAAGGACGGTGGCATCGACCATCTCTTAACCCTCGTAACCAATTTCTGTATTGTGTCTTTGCCTCTTGTGCCCATCGTGTTTCCATTATACCCCGACACATGATTATTGCGAGCAGCGTACGGTTAGATCGCGCATTGACAGATCAAGTCCCGCAATGATAACTTTCCACTCTCATTTTCGCGCGTTTCGCGCGAGAGTGTGTCCTTTGTCTCAAGATAGAGCGAGTGGATCAGGACCGTGATTAAGACAGCAGTTGCGCGGCGTTACGCACAGGCGCTCTTCGAGCTTCTCGATCAATCCAATATCGAAGCGCCTCGGGGGACCCTCAATGGCCTGAGCCAGGCTATGCAGGACTCCGTCTCGCTCCGGCACGTTGTTGCGTCTCCGGCGTTCGGCCTCGAAGTCAAAATCGCCGTCTTAACGGAATTGGGCGGCCGGTTGGGATGTCCCCCGGTTGGAAAGGCATTCTTGGCCCAGCTGGTCAG
>SXPO01000201.1 GCA_005793285.1 Nitrospiraceae bacterium | reverse complement strand
ATGCACGTCGCGGACTTCGAATCCGGCGCGCTCTCTCGTCAACCCACCCGGCCCGAGCGCCGTCAAACGCCGCTTGTGCGTAATCTCGGCCAGCGGATTCGTCTGGTCCATAAATTGTGACAACTGGCTGCTGCTGAAAAATTCCTTGACCGCCGCAACGACCGGCTTGGCATTGATCAGATCGTGCGGGAGCACCGTCTCCATATCGAGAAGATTCATGCGCTCCTTGATGCTGCGCTCCATCCGCACCAAACCCAGCCTAAACTGATTTTCCAACAGCTCACCGACCGACCGGACACGCCGATTGCCCAAATGGTCGATGTCGTCGATTTCCCCCTTGCCGACCTTAAGGTTCACGAGGTACCGGATCACTTCGACGATGTCCTGGGCGGTCATCGTGCGTTGCTCCAGAGGAAGATCCAATCCCAACTTCTTATTGAGCTTGAGCCGCCCGACGGGAGACAGGTCGTATCGCTTGGAATTCAAAAACAGGTTATCGAACAACGCCCGCGCAGTATCAACGGACGGTGTTTCGCCCGGACGAAGCCGGCGATAGATTTCCACCATCGCTTCTTCTTTCGAGCCGATCTTTTCCATTTCCAAGGTGTCGAGGATCACCGGCGTAGCCGTGGCCATATCGAGATAAATAACTTTGAACTCCTCGACGCCACTCTCGGCAATCGCCTCTACGATCTCGGCGGTCAGCCGCTGATTCTTCTCAGCCAATTTCGTCTTCTGCGAATCGACCAATTCCGTGAGCACGGCGCGGCCCACAAGCTCTGCGGGAAGCATCGGGATTTCTTTCACTCCGGCCGCCTTCAGCTTGGCAATCAACCCCTTCGTCAGCCTGGTGCCTTCACGCACCAGCGGCTCCTTGCCGCCCTTCTCCAGGACTTCCCCTGCACATCGAAGTCCGTGGTGGATTTCCGCGTCTAACTTTCGGAACATCTTCCCGTTCGACACCCGAATTTCCTCGACGGGATAATACATCTTGAGCAAATCGTCGCTGGAAAACCCAAAGGCCTTCAACAAAATAGTGGTGGGCATTTTTCGCCGGCGATCGATACGGACATACAGAATATCTCGCGCATCGAATTCAAAATCGAGCCAGGAACCACGATAGGGAATAATGCGCGCGCTGTAGAGCACCTTGCCGCTGGCATGGGTGCGCCCTTTGTCGTGCGTAAACGAAGCGCCGGGCGACCGGTGGAGCTGACTGACGACGACCCGCTCGGTTCCGTTGACGATAAAAGTTCCGCGCTCCGTCATCAGGGGCAATTCCCCGACGTAGACTTCCTGTTCACGGACGTCGAGCACTTTCTTCCTTGGTCCCTTGTCTTCCTTGTCGAACACCACCAGGCGAACCCGCAACTTCAACGGCACCGCGAAAGTCATGCCCTGCTCAAGACACTCACGTTCGTCATACTTGGGCGTACCCAGCGTATAGCTCGAAAACTCGAGCATGGCGGTATTGTTATAGTCAGGGATCGGAAACACACTCGCCAACGCCGCTTGCAGCCCATAGTCTTTCCGCCGCTCCGGCTCTACTTCCAGCTGGAGAAACTCCTCATACGAGCGCTTCTGAATCTCGATCAGATCCGGGATATCGATGTTGGTTCGAATGCGAGAAAAATCTTTCCGCTCGACGAACTCTTGCAGAGTCGTTTCGGACATGCCCGCTCCTCCACGTTGGTTGGCGGTGAACAGATGTCAATGGTCAGCGATCACGGGCGAAGCCGCAATCATGCGGCCTCACCCAATTGATCACTGGCAACTGGCGAATGGCGTTCGCGTATTACTTGACTTCGACCTTGGCGCCGCCTTCTTCGAGTTTCTTTTTTATGGTATCGGCTTCTTCCTTCGTCACGCCGGTCTTGACCGGCTTCGGCGCGCCTTCCACCAAATCTTTCGCTTCCTTCAGCCCAAGGCTGGTCAATTCACGCACAACCTTGATGATCTGAATTTTCTTGTCGGCTGGCGCGGACGCAAGAATGACATCGAACGCAGTCTTTTCCTCGGCCGGCGCGGCGGCGCCTCCGCCTGCAGCTGGACCAGCGGCGACCGCAACCGGCGCGGCAGCTGTGACCCCGAAGCGAGTCTCCAAACCCTTCACCAGTTCAGCCAAATCGAGCACGCTCATGCCCTCGATAGCCTTGATCAATTCTTCCTGCGACAGTTTCGTTGTGGTTGCTGACATGTCTCCCTCCCCTTTCTTTTTATCCTCAATGGCTGCAATGACTCTCACAAATTTCGACAAAACCGCGTTGAGCGTATACACCACGCCGCGGATCGGCCCCTGCATGGCCGACAGCAACATGGCAATCAGCACTTCCTTCTTCGGCAACTTGGCGACAGCCGCCAGATCGGCCGGCTTGACAACTTTTCCTTCCAGCACGCCGACCGTCATCCGAATTTTCTCTTCACGCTTCTCTGCGCCGATGAAGTCCCGCAATACCTTCGTCGGCAGCACCGGATCGTCATACCCGATGACGATGCCGGTAGGCCCCTTGAGATACGCCGTGAGACCGGCCAAGGTTGTTCCCTCGACCGCGCGAGCTGCAAGCGTGTTCTTCACGACCCGATATTCCGCTTTAGCGCCGCGGAGCTGCTTGCGCAGTTCCGTCACTTGATTGACTGGAAGTCCGACAGATTCCGTCAGAATGGCCAGCCGCGCACGACCGAACCTTTCGGTCAATTCCGCAACCGCCGTGGCTTTTTCTTCCTTCTTCATCTCTCTCTCCCTTTCTCTACTCCTACGGCTGGATGGGCGACAGGCCCCTCGCACTCCTAACTCCACTGCTTCATCAACGCAATCGCATCCAACATCACGCCGGGGCCCATCGTGCTGGAAACCACAGCGCTCTTGAGATATCGCCCCTTGCACGAAGCCGGCTTGGCCTTGATGACCGATTCGATGATGGCCGACGCGTTGTCAGACAACTTAGCGGCATCGAACGACACTTTCCCGATAGGCACTTGTACAATGCCCGCCTTTTCAACCTTATATTCAACCCGCCCCTTACGAATGTCCGCAACCGCTTTGCCCACCTCAAAGGTCACGGTGCCGGTCTTTGGATTCGGCATGAGACCGCGCGGACCAAGCTGTTTACCAAGCTTGCCAACCGACGCCATGAGATCCGGAGTCGCGATGGCGCAATCAAACTCCATCCACCCCCCCTTGATCTTCTCCATCAAATCATCCGCCCCCACATAATCGGCTCCGGCCTGCCTCGCCTCCTGCTCCTTGTCACCTCTGGCAAAGACCAAGACTCGCACCTTTTTGCCGGTGCCGTGCGGAAGCAATGCGGTCCCGCGGACCATTTGATCGGACCGCTTGGGGTCAATCCCCAACCGAAGCGCAAGATCGACTGATTCATCGAACTTCGCATAGGCCGACGTCTTCACGGCCTCAACCGCCTCCTGCAACCCATAGGCGCGTGGCTCGATTTTCTCCGCTGCGGCCTTCATCTTCTTTCCCATTTCCATTTCCCTCCCCTACACCAACCACTCTTCAGGAGCGGGCGGGTTTGCCCGCAACTGCGCGCGTCGACCGAGGCCCTTCTGAGGGCGTGCGGTCCGCGAGCACGGCGGGTGGACCCGCCTGCTCCTATCCCTCTACCCTTGAATAACGATGCCCATGCTGCGAGCGGTGCCTTCGATAATTTTGGCAGCTCCGGCCACATCGGCGGCATTCAGATCGACTATTTTTTTCTGCGCGATCTCGTTTAACTGCGCCCTCGTGATCTTCCCGACCTTATCTTTCTGCGGCACGCCGGATCCTTTAATAATCCCGGCCGCCTTCTTCAGAAGGTCCGAAGCCGGCGGTGTCTTCATGATAAAAGTAAAGGTCCGATCCTTGTACACCGTGATAATGACCGGGATGATACTGTCGCCTTCTTTCTGCGTCTTGGCATTGAACTGCTTGCAAAACTCCATGATATTGACCCCGTGCTGGCCAAGCGAGGGGCCAACGGGAGGGGCCGGATTGGCCTTCCCTGCAGGAATCTGCAACTTGATTTGTGCGGATACTTCCTTCGCCATATCTGCTCCTTACCTCAGCACTCAGCACTCATCGCTCAGCACTGTTTAAATCCGTTCAACCTGCAAAAACCCCAATTCAACCGGCGTCGATCGGCCGAAAATGCTCACCATGAGCTTTAATCGACTATGGTCTTGGTCGACCTCATCGACCAGGCCATTGAACCCCAGGAACGGACCATCGATGATTCGAACATTGTCGCCCTTGATGAACTTCACCTGCTCGCGCGGTTCAGCCTGACCGGCATCGACTTGCTTGAGTAAAGACTCAACCTCCTCAGGGGTCAAGGGCATCGGCACCGTCCCGCCCCCTACGAATCCGGTTACCTTCGGGGTCTCCTTGATCATCTGCATGGTCTCGTCGCTGACAGGCGATTCCAGCTCCACCAGCACATAGCCGGGGACAAACTTGCGCCGTGAAGTCCGACGTTTGCCGTCCTTGATTTCGATCACGTCCTCCGTCGGCACGAGCACCTGTCCGAGTTTTTCGACCAAGCCCATCTGATTGGCGCGCTCCACCAAGCTGGTCTTGACACGCCCCTCAAACCCCGCATACGTATGAATGACGTACCAGTTCTTCGTCATGCCCCACCCTTCGGTCTATAGGCCGCAGCCACGTTCAACGATTCCTTGACCGTTCTACTCATCTCTCAAATCAGTTTGCCGACCAGCCATGAAAGAAGCGAATCGACAGCCGATAGATAGAGCGACATCAACACACAAAAAACAATCACGACCGTTGTAGAACCAATAGTTTCCGCACGGGTCGGGAACGAGACCTTCTTCAATTCAGCCCGAACATCCGTCATAAACAGCCGGATCGAATCAGTCATACGCTTGAACATCGGTCACACTCCGCTTTCTATCTATGCCGCTCCGGCTTACAGCCAAGCGAACCCTTCACACGACATCACCCAGGAATAGGCTTACCCCGCCACACCCATTTCAGCATTCCTGGTCAATCACACTCTGCATGGCAGGGGCACTAGGATTTGAACCTAGACTCTCGGTTTTGGAGACCGATGTGCTGCCATTGACACCATGCCCCTACTTGAACGCGAACCGTAAGGTGTGAATGCCAGCCGATCGGTGAACCACTCACCCCTTACTGCCCACCTTACTTCACCTCTTTATGAGGCGTGTGCTTCCGGCAGAACTTGCAGAACTTGTTTCGCTCCAACCGATCCGGATCATTCTTCTTGTTTTTATTCGTCGAATAATTCCGCTGTTTGCAGGTCGGACAGGCCAAATCGATAATTTCACGCATCTCGTTCTCCTCGATACAAGCTGACAGGCTTGTACGCTGACAAGTACAGCCACTCTCGTGTCAACTGCTTACACCAGAATTTCCGTGACGACGCCGGAACCCACGGTCTTGCCGCCCTCGCGCACCGCAAACCGCAGCCCCTGATCCATCGCGATCGGACTGATCAACTCCCCCGTCACACTCACGTTGTCCCCAGGCATCACCATCTCCACCCCCGGATTGAGCGACACAATCCCCGTCACATCCGTGGTCCGGAAGTAGAACTGCGGCCGATACCCATTGAAGAACGGCGTATGCCGCCCCCCCTCTTCCTTCGCCAACACATAGATCTCGGCCTTGAACTTCGTATGCGGCGTGACGGTCTTGGGCTTCGAGAGCACCATGCCGCGCTCCACATCTTCCTTCTTCGTCCCGCGCAAGAGCACGCCAACGTTGTCACCCGCCTGTCCT
>SXPO01000200.1 GCA_005793285.1 Nitrospiraceae bacterium | reverse complement strand
GTCTAATCGAACAGGTAGACCGCTCCCGTTGCAAGTCAGAGGGCTGAAGCGAGGCTGACCAGCCTGTGCTTGACGCGGAAGGTCTTAGTGAAATGGAATGATGAAGGGGTTGGCCATAGGATGGCTGGTTGCGGGGCTGGCGGTTCCGGGATCGGTTGTGGCCGGGACACAGCTGATCCCTGTGACGACCGGCAACGATTTGCAGAGCCAGGTCAAGACGACGGCCAATAAGGTCATTCCGGTCGTGGTCAGCATCGCGTCTACCGTGGTGGTGCGCGATCAAGCGTTCAGCGACGATACTCTGCCGTTCGGCTTGTTCAAAGAGCCCCTGGCGCATCGGCAGTATGGGCAGGGCTCCGGCGTCATTGCGTCCCCGGATGGCTACATCATTACCAACCATCACGTCGTTGCCGACGCCGTCGATGTGGAAGTGATTCTGGCCGATCGCCGCCAATTCAAAGGAAAGGTCGTCGCCACCGACCCCAAGACGGATGTGGCGGTGGTGAAGATCCAGGCGGCGAATCTGCCGGCTGCCGTATGGGGGGATTCAAGCCAACTGGCCGTCGGCGACTTTGTGCTGGCGATCGGAAACCCGTTGGGATTGAGCCGTACGGTGACGTTCGGCATCGTAAGCGCGGTTGGTCGCGCAGACGTGGGTGTGGCCGACTTCGAAGATTTTATTCAAACGGATGCGCCGATCAATCCGGGGAATTCTGGTGGCGCTCTGGTGAACATCAACGGGGAAGTCGTGGGCATCAATACTGCGATTGCCAGCCCGACCGGCGGGAGTGTTGGTGTGGGCTTTGCTATTCCGAGCAATATGGTCCGATCCGCCATGCAGAGCTTGCTCAAGACCGGCCGTGTCGTGCGTGGATTTTTGGGAGCCTCGACGCAGGACGTGAGCCCTTCGCTGGGGAAAATTTTCCGCTTGCCTGATGTGAAGGGCGCGATCGTGACCGATGTGCAGACGAAGGGATCGGCGGAACGGGCCGGCCTCAAGCGCGGCGATGTCGTCGTGCGTTTCGACGGGCGGGACGTAATGGACAGCGGGCAACTGCGCAATCTCGTTGCGCAAGCTCCGATTGCCAGCAAGCATCGTTTGGAACTCATCCGGGACGGGAAAGTCTATCAAGCTGAACTGACGATTCAGGAATCGCCGCGCGAACGTGCCAAGAAGAGCCAAGCGGCTTCCATCGCCTCGGCCGTGCATCCCCTGTCGGGCGTCGTGTTCGACGACGTCACTCTCCAGCTTGCCAAGCAGATGGATCTCTCGGTGAACAACGGCGTCGTCGTGACCGACATCGAAGAAGGTAGCCTTGCCGACGCGTCGGGCTTGCAGCCTGGCGATGTGGTGCTGGAACTCAACCGGCAGCCTGTCGGCAGCTTCACGGCTTTTCAGCGTCTGGCCGATCCTTTGAAGCCCACTGACCTCGCGCTCCTGCTCGTCAACCGGCAGGGGAATGTGCTCTACATCCCGATCCAAGGCGAATAGCCACCCAGCCTGGTTTTTCGCGATCTTCTCTCTTGACCGGATTGCTACAGCAGTGCTACATATTGAAAAATCGTAGCACTGGTGAAGCATGAAAAAGCTGGTTCGATTCGGCGTGTCACTTGATCACCATTTGCTGGATGCTTTCGATCGCCACATTGAGCGGCGCAAGTACACCAATCGATCGGAAGCGCTTCGCGACCTGATCCGCGACAATCTTGTCGGGCAGGAATGGGACGAGAATAAAGAGACCGTCGGTACGATCACCTTTGTCTACGACCACCATGTGCGCGATCTGGCGCGCAAGCTCACCCATATTCAACACGAATTCCAGGGCCGCATCATGGCGGGGATGCATGTGCATCTCGATCATGCCCACTGCCTGGAAGTCCTCGTGGTCAAAGGGAAAGGGTCGGAAATCCAGAAAGTGGCCGATGCCTTGGTGAGCGTAAAGGGCGTGAAGCATGGCAAGCTGACGATGGCCACCACGGGCAAAGGATTGAGTTGATTGCCGAGTGAACTATCGCACGCAGAGCCTCCTTCTCTTTGCACTTATCTGTATCCCCTCTCTGGCCGGCGCTCACGATCCGGATGAGCCGGCGCTGGAGATTCCTGCGATTGCCGTGGTGGGTGAACGTCCGGTTGCTGCCTCCTCTCAACAATTCATTCCGGACAAAGAAATTCTTCTGCAGCCTCAAGGCAGGCCTGCTCAAATTCTTCGCCTGATTCCTGGATTCCTTGCCGTTGAACATTCGGGCGGCGCCGGGAAGGCCGATCAATACTTCCTCCGAGGGTTTGACGCAGACCATGGAACGGATGTCGGCTTCTTTCTCGACGGGATGCCGATTAATTTACGCACGCATGCGCATGGACAAGGCTACACGGATCTCAATTTCATTATCCCGGAGACGATCGAAGGCGTCGATGTGCACAAGGGTTCGTACCTGCCTGAATATGGAGACTTTGCGACGGCAGGAGCGGTGAACTTTCGGACGCGCGATGTGGTCAAAGAAGGAATTCTTCAAGGAGCCGGCGGGGAATATGATACGCAGCGGTATCTGCTTATGCTCTCTCCGACCAAAGATCGTGTGCGTACGTTGTTTGCCGCTGAAGGGTTCTACACGAACGGACCATATCAAAACGACAATCAATATTATCGGACCAATCTGCTGGGAAAGGTGACGACAAATCTGACCGGACGAGATGAGGTCAGTCTCAAGGCGACCTTTTTACATTCCAAATGGGATGGCTCCGGTGAGATTCCTCTTCGGACGGTGAACAGGGGTGTGCTGGACCGCTTTGGCTCAATCAATCCGTATGAAGGGGGACACACGCTCCGGACGACCGGCCAATTAAACTATCACTATGATACGACGACCGGTGGCCAGTTCTTTGCGAACGTCTATGGCCAGTATTCCCGGCTGGATCTCTTCACGGACTTTACGTTGTTCCTCAACGACCCCGTCAGCGGCGACGGTTTTGCACAATTCGATCGTCGTGTCATCTATGGCGGCGACATCGGCTATAAACAGCGCGCAGAATTTCTGGGGATGCCGGTGATCGGGACCGTGGGGTTTCAGACGAGAGCCGACGATGTCCATGCAAAATTGGGGACTCAGACGTTGAGGACTCTGACCGGTACCAGGATTGACAGTAACGCCCTCACCCTGTCCTATTCCCCGTTCGTCAAAGCGGAGGTTGAGCCGTTGCCCTGGGTCAGGTTTTCAGGGGGCATACGCGGAGAATATTTTACGGTTGACGTCAATAACCGTTGTGCCTCCTGTGCGGAACGACCGGCCGGACAGAAAGGCTCCGGCATGGTCCTGCCAAAGATGAGCATGATTCTCGGACCCTGGGCGAAGACGGAATTGTTCCTCAACTATGGAGAAGGATTTCACAGTAATGATGCCCGATCGGCTGTGGCCTTCGGCGCGTCACCGCTCGCGAGAGCGAGGAATTATGAGGTCGGAGTCCGTTCCAGGCCATGGGGACCGGCGGGCATCGAGTTGACCGCGACGCTGTGGCAATTGGATTTGCAATCTGAACTCGTCCTCGCCGGCGATGAGGGAACGACGAAGATTCGCGGGGCAACCAGACGCCAAGGTGTGGAAGTGGCCGCTCGGGGACAAGTCTGGGGTCCGCTCTATGTCAACGGCAGCTTCACCTGGACGCACGCGGAATTTCGCAACGGCGACGCCATTCCATTGGCGCCGGAATATACTGCCTATGGCGCGGCCATTCTACAATGGCCGGAAGGGCTGACGTCCCAATTCCAAGCCACGTATCTCGGCGTTCGGCCGCTGGTCGAGGATCGGAGCATCAAGTCGCCTGCCTGG
>SXPO01000199.1 GCA_005793285.1 Nitrospiraceae bacterium | reverse complement strand
GATCTTACTTTGACTGGCATGACTCGCGACGGCACATTTCTCGTGGAAAAAGGAGAAATCGTCTCCGCGATCAAGAATTTCAGATTCCACGACAGTCCGCTCCGGGCCTTTCAACGGATCGATGCCGCAACGGGGTCGATGGAGGCGGTGACGGCGGAGAGCGGAAAGATGCTGGCCCCTGCCATGGTCCTGCCGGAGTTCAATTTTTCCAGCGTCACACGCTTTTAACGATTTGACCAGAGCCTGCTATCCATAACTAGCCGGAGAAAATCGTTGACTCTCGTGTCAGGCAGGAGTAGACAACAGATCGTTTGGCACTATATGTCCTGTGGTGGTGCAAATAGGCGTTGGAGAAGCGCACATGTCTCGCCGATTCAATGATGAACCAATCAATTTGATCCAGCGCATTCCCTCGCCGGAACAGCTGTCGTCGGCGAGGCCGGCGAAACCGTCGCTTGGTCAAAAAATGATGGAAACCGGAGCGGCGGTTGCTCGATCGGCGATGGAACTGTTCGCGCTACCGGCTCAACAGAAACCATCGGCCACGGTACCGGCTGAGGCGGCAATGCCGCGCGCTGTTCCGGAACAGCCTGACCATCACGACCAGAGTCCTGTCGGGGACTCGAACGTGGAGCAGGCCCTGCCGCATCAGACGCAGGTTGTGATGCCATTTGTCCAGCAGATCAAGCAGTCGACTCCATCTGCGGCGTTGATGGACAATCACGTTGAAGAAGTTGCTGAACTCAGGGGCTACCTCCTGCGCCAGCAGCAGGACATCGCTCGCCTTGCCGAGCAAGTGCAAGAGCTGAAATCCTTAGTGGTCTCTCAGCGGCAGATTCTCGTGTATCTCGGCAAGGAATTAGAAGCCGGTTCCCTCTCGCGCATGACGGGAAGTATTGCCTCAGCTGTTGCCAAACCCAATAGGCCTGTTCGTCAAAAGGCGGTGGCGAAGACTGCGGAGATCAAAGCGAAGGCTGTTGCTCAGGACAACGATCTCATGCTGTCGTCGCGGAACCGCTAACGCTCACCCAGTGAGCTGTCAGAGTATCGGTGCTCCCGTCGTGCCCTGTCCTCTCGGCGAATTCCTATTTTCATGACACACGAGATGTTACCGATAGGCCGAATCCTCAACGGATGTCTGCTCTGTGCCGCAGTCTGGACGGGCTATGATCCGGCTCACGTCTCTGCGGCCACTTCCCATGATACTCGTCAGCTGATTCCGCTGTATGACAATCTCGGCGCCCTGCACCATGCCATCACGACATCTTCGGAGCAGGCCCAACGGTATTTCGATCAAGGTCTTCGGTTCATCTATGCCTTCAACCATGACGAAGCGGTTCAGGCGTTTGAAGAGGCAGCCAAACTCGATCCCGCTGCCGGTATGGCCCATTGGGGCATTGCCCTCGCATTAGGTCCCAACATCAATGCGGCGATGGGTAAGCAGCAGGAGCGGCGAGCTGTGGAGGCGTTGGGCAAGGCGCGCGCGCAGAGTGCGCGCCTGAGTGCGGCTGAGCGCGGGTACATTGACGCATTGAGCAAGCGGTATTTGTCCAACGGCAGATCCAGGGCGGCACTCGACAAACTGTATGCGGATGCGATGCGAGCGCTCTGGCGTGAGTTTCCCGATGATCCGGATGCCGGCCTGTTGTTCGCCGAGGCGATGATGGACTTACGGCCTTGGGATTTGTGGACAGCTGAGGGGCAGCCAAAGCCAGGTACGGAGGAGATCGTTTCTACCTTGGAGTCGATCCTGTCGAAACATCCCGATCACCCCGGCGCCTGTCATTACTACATCCATGCGGTGGAAGCTTCGTCGGCTCCGGAGCGGGCGCTGGCCTGCGCAGATCGCTTGCCAGGCCTGATGCCGGGCGCGGGGCACCTGGTGCATATGCCGGCCCATATCTATATGCGTCTGGGCCGCTACCATGACTCGGCTGAACGGAATATGCGCGCGGCTCATACCGATCAGGTATATCTGGCTGGCCGGAATGCAGCCGGTGACTATGCCGACAGCTACTACCCGCATAACCTCCATTTTTTATGGGCTTCGTTGGCCATGGAGGGGCAACAGGCCAAATCGTTGGAGGTCGCGCGCCAGCTGGTTGAACGGATCGGCGAGGACGTGGCGCAGAAAGATACATGGAAGGAGCTGTTTCGTGTGACCCCCCTCTGGTCCATGATCCGTTTCGGGCAATGGGGCGAATTGCTGCGGGAGCCGGCGCCAGGCAAGGGCCTGCATCTGCACAATGGCCTGTGGCGGCTTGGGCGTGGGTTGGCGTTGGCGGGCACCGGGCGTCTGCCGGGGGCGGAAGGTGAACACTCGGTTTTGGTGGGATTGACGAAACGCTTGGAGCGGGATCGTACGCCTGAGGAAAAAGCAGAGCGGGTGCTGCTCAAGATTGCGGAACGTCTGTTGGCAGGTGAGATCGCCGCCCGCCGTGGGAAATACGACGATGCGATCAAGCTGCTAAAGGATGCGGTGCTGTTAGAAGACGGTTTGCCCTATGCCGAACCGCCGTTCTGGCCGATTTCTATTCGTCATTACCTGGGAGCGACCTTGTTGACGGTGAAACGGGCCTCCGATGCCGAAGAGGTCTACCGAATGGACCTGGCCAAGCATCCCGACAATGGCTGGGCCTGTTACGGATTGATGCAAAGTCTCCAGACTCAGGGCAAACAGGCTGAGGCGGAGGCAGTGGAACAGCGATTCAAAGCCGCATGGACCCATGCCGATGTGACGTTGGCTGGGTCTCGGTTTTGATTTAGTGCAGGATAACGGGGAGGATCGATGCGATTTATCGTAGGCGTGATGGGGCCGGCGAAGGCCAAGAAGAAGGATCTCGACAACGCGCGGATTTTGGGAGAGTTGATTGCGCGGCGCGGCTGGGTCGTGCTGACAGGAGGCCGTGACGTCGGCGTCATGGACGCCGCGTGCGAAGGTGCCAAGCGAGTCGGCGAGAGCCTGACGATCGGCGTGCTGCCGACCGCCAAGGACAAGATATCCCGCTATGTCGATGTGCCGATCATCACGGAAATGGGCAGCGGCCGCAACAACATCAATGTACTGACGAGCCAGGTCGTCGTCGCGTGCGGGCTGACCGGTTCAGGGACGGTGTCGGAAGTAGCCTTGGCTGTAAAGGCGGGGAAGCCCGTCATTTTGGTAGAGGCGTCCTTGGCGGATGTGGCGTTCTTTCGCAAATTGGGGAAGCGGCTGGTGGCTGCCGCTGCTTCGCCGGAAGAGGCCATTGCGTTGATTATGAAGCAGGTGGAGGGGCGTAATTGGCATCCGCGGTCCGCAGCGCGTGGTGGCTATGACAATTTCTCCATGTGATAGGCGCCAAAGACTTCACAGCAACAAGACGTAGCTCCCGATAGGACCCGTCACAGCGCCGTTCACTCGTTCCGCCTGGACATAGTAGGATGTAAGACGACGCCTGCCAGGACGACGCAGGTTCAGGTGCGGAATGAGGAGGATGAAGCCATGATGTCGATTCGACGCCTGTCATCTTTCGCGATCGCGGTAGGCATGTTCGGAGTAGTCGCAGTCTCGTCGCCCGGCTCGGTGGGCGACGCGGCGGCGCCGGCGAAGGCCTATTTTGCGGGCGGCTGTTTCTGGTGCATGGAAGAGGCGTTTGAGAAGGTCGAGGGCGTCGTCTCAGTGGCATCCGGCTACATGGGCGGGACCCTGTCTGATCCCACCTATGCGCAGGTCTCCGCGGGGAGAACCGGCCACGCTGAAGCGGTCGAAATCAGCTACGATCCATCCAAAGTCAGTTATCAGAAATTGCTGGAAGCCTTTTGGCGGAACATCGATCCGGTGACGCCAAATGCTCAGTTCTGTGACCATGGGAGCCAATATCG
>SXPO01000198.1 GCA_005793285.1 Nitrospiraceae bacterium | reverse complement strand
GCAGTTCGTCGTGCAGGAGGCATTGGAGACGATGGAGTGCGATTTTGGATCGAACGCGGCACCGTTGACGCCGAGCACAAGGGTCACATCAGGATCTTTGGCCGGCGCTGAAATGATGACTTGCTTCGCTCCTGCAGAGAGGTGTTTGCCCGCGCTTTCCCGATCGGTAAACCGGCCGGTGGATTCGATGACGATATCGACATTCAAAGCCTTCCACGGCAATTCTTTGGGATCTTTCATCGCCAGCACTTTGATGGGTTTCCCATCGACGAGAATCTGGTCTTCCTTGGCCTCAACCTCGGACTTGAGCGTGCCGTGGACTGAATCGTATTTCAGCAGATAGGCGAGTGTGTTGGCGTCCGTTAAGTCGTTGATGGCGACGATGGTGATATCGGGATCGCCGAGGGAAGCGCGAAATACATTGCGCCCGATCCGTCCAAATCCGTTGATGCCGATCCGAATAGCCATAATATGTGGTCCTCTACGTAGGTAAAATCATGAATTCTACACGAAACCAATAGCTTAGGGTGCGATAGTAGCCAGGCGGTTTCGCCCTTGTCAAGATCTCCCGCCCGCATTATTCTTACCCCGTTATGGATAACACCACCGCAAAAGCCGCGCAGGCATTGGAATGGCCGCATCTGCTCGAGTTGCTGGCGCAGCGCGCGCAGTCGATGATGGGAATCGCGCAGTGCCGGTCCTTGCCGCTTTCGGACGAGTTGGCCGGAGCGCGTCTGCGCCAGCAGGAAACGACTGAGATGGCAAGGTTGTTGGAAGGCGGTGAGCCCATGCCGACCTTAGCGTTCCCCGACATCCGCGAGGCGCTGACTCGCGCCGGCAAGGGAGGCGAGCTTGAAACGTATGAGTTGAGGGATTGCGCGCTCGTTCTGGCGCTCATGGAAGATGTCGAACGGGTGATGAACGGATGTCGGGTGGAGGCGCGGGCGCTGGCGCAGGTCGTGGCGCCGCTTCAGGGGACGAAGGGATTGCGGCCGATTAGATTAGCCATCGAAGCCGCGATTCAGCCGGACGGCGCGATCAAAGAATCGGCCACGCCCGAATTGCGCCGGCTCACGCATCATGCCCAGGGATTGAAACAGGAGATGCGGGAGCAGCTCGATCGAGTCCTCCACTCACGGAGGTATGAGGAAATTCTGCAAGAGTCCTATTTTGCGCAGCGTGAGGGGCGCTATGTTCTGCCGGTGAAGGCCGATATGCGGGGAAGGATACCCGGCATCGTCCATGACGTGTCGGCCAGCGGAGCGACCCTGTTCATCGAGCCGCGCGAGTTGGTCGAGCTGAACAACGCGATCAAAGTGGCCGATCTGGATATCGAGCGGGAAGTCCGCCGCATCTTGCGAGAACTCACGGCGGTGGTCGCAGCCAAGTTCGATCAGATCGGCGACGGGATGGAGGCGCTGGCCGAATTCGACTGTATCGGAGCAAAGGCCGAATTGAGCCGCTGGCTGAAATCCAACCCGGTCGCGTTGAACGAGCAAGGCCGTGTGGTTTTGAAACAGGCGCGGCATCCGCTGCTCATGGCGGCCAAAGAACAGGTCGTGCCGAACGATATTGTGATGGAGGAGACAAGCCGTGTCCTTGTCATTTCCGGACCTAATACGGGAGGGAAAACGGTCACCCTTAAAATCGTCGGCCTCTATGCGCTCATGGTGCGGGCCGGGCTGCATTTGCCCTGCGCGCCGGAGTCCGAGATGGCGCTCTTTACCCATTGCTATGCCGATATCGGAGATGCCCAGGATTTAAGTCGGGATCTCTCCAGCTTTTCCGCCCACATGACGCAAATGGTTCAGTTGCTTTCGGACGCGGGTGCCAGGGCAAGCGCGGGCGAACCGGCTATGCCCCGATCGCTGGTCTTGCTCGACGAGCCGGTCACCTCGACCGACCCCCAAGAAGGCGCGGCGCTGGCGGAGGCGCTGCTCTACCGGTTGGCTGCGCTCAATATGAAAGTGGTGGTGACGACACATTATGGCCCGCTCAAGGAATTGGCGCAGACCACATCCGGCTTCGCCAATGCCAGCGTGGAGTTTGATGTCGAACGGTTGGCGCCGACCTACCGGTTGTTCATGGGCATTCCCGGAGGCTCGTCCGCCTTGGAGATTGCCGGACGGCTGGGCATGGACGAAGCGATCTTGCGCGATGCGCGGCAACGGTTGCGGCGCGAGGATCGGCGGTTGGACGATCTGATGGCGGATTTGCAGCGCAAGCAGCGGCAACTGACAGAGGATACTGAACGGGCGCGACAGGCTAGGAATGAGGCCGAGCAGGCGGCGGGCGAAGCTAAAGCATTACAAGCGCGGTTGGAGGAAGCCGAGCAGGAGGCTCGCAAGGGGCTGAAGAAGAAACTCGGTGAGCAATTTCAACGAGCCAGGGCCGAGGTGCAGGCCACGGTCGATGCCGTCAAACGCGACCAGAAGCTCATCAAGGCGAAGGAGGCCAAGCAACGACTCAGTGAAATGGAGACGCAGGTTCGGCAGGAGCTGGTTCCCACCGGCGAACTGATTCCGGTCGAACAGTTAGGTATCGGCGATACCGTGGAGATTGCGGGATTGGGGATGACGGGGAGTTTGCTGGAACTGCCTCAGGGGAAAAAACGGGTTCGTGTCAAAGTCGGCGAAGGGGAAGTGATGGCGACCGTCTCGAATCTGATCGGTATTGGACGGGGGCAGGAGACGGTAGCGCCATCCGCATCGCCCGCATCGAGCCCTCGCCGGTTTTCGACGGGCGGCGGGTTGGGACTGGACGAACAGACGGTGGTGGATGTGCGGGGCCAGGCAGCCGACGAGGCACTGGATCAGGTCGTGGCCGCGTTGGATCGGGCGGTGCTTGGCGGCGCGCCGTTCTTGCGGATCATTCACGGGCACGGAACCGGCCGGCTCAAATTCGTCTTGCGCGAGTATTTGAAAGATTCACCCTACGTGGAACACTTTCGTCCCGGCGATCGGGCCGAAGGCGGCGACGGGGTGACGGTGGCGAAGCTGCGGTAGCAGTCGGTATCATTATCACTGCTGGTGTAGTTCACCGAACTCTCAAACAGTCCCGTCATTATACTGCGCCACCCCGCGCCAATGCGAGCGTGTGCGTCCAGGGCTTGAAGTCAGCAGGCTCGCTGGCTGAAGGTGTAGTCGCTCGGCATGTTTGGTCGAGTGTTGGTATGCACTTCAGTGATGTGGAATTTGTACCCGGGGGCCGCCATCTGATTTAATGGAATTTTCAAATACGAACTTGACCCTTTGCCGACAGGCTGTGGTCCAATCCCCGGCCATATCTTGAACAGCGCTCTATATTCCTTCTCGTGACCGTAGCTCTGGCCGCACAAGTAAAAAGCGCAAAGTCTGGAAATGCCTTTGAGAACGAATTCGCGTGAGTGCGTATTCCGAAGGGTCAATATCAACTCATTCAGTAGCGAGATGGGAACCTTAGGCTTTGGTTCGTAAACAATCTTCCGAAAGTCGGCATTATTTGCCGTGATGTTGATGGTGAGGCGAACACCGTCGGACGCTGCGAAGTTCCTCCAAAAGTATTCTTCATCATTCGGCGGCAGCTTGGTTTCAGTGAATGAGGCATAGAATAGTTGAGGCATCAGCCAAGTGCGATATTCCGGCTGGCCATTCTGATCCATTTCAAGATATCCGCGCAGTCCATGTGTCTTGCAGAAAGTGACGATTTCCCCATCGTTGAAGCGCTTCTCGATATTCGTCAGTCGAAATGAGCGCGTCGAGAGAATGCTCTCAGCAGCTTCACGTGACGTGTAGTGATGGACGGTCGCCGTGCGAACACTTGGCCAGAGGTGGTCCGTTATCGCATTCGACAGTGGGCTTGGCGTTGCCATATCGATGACCGTCTTATCCGTCACTGTGATGTCTTGCGGTTGCAAGACATAGCGAATGCCATACTTTGAGAGGATGGCGTTGATATCAGCAACGATTTCGTTCACGGCCATTATTTGACTTTTCTCCATGGTTGAATTGGCAATTTTCCAGTAGGAGAAGTGGCCCCATTCGTTTGAACAGCAGCCCGAGGTTTTTAAGTGGATTCTCTGCTGATTCTCACGCTGCCAGTTTACCCGTCGGCAGCATCACGGCATAGGCCTCATCCGGTGTTTGCTGGGCCAGGCTCGAATGCGGTCTAGATTCAATGACCGAATCGTAGACATGTAGATACACCCGCTCGTATTTCACCGATTTCCACAGACGCTCGACGAACACATTGTCCCTCCAGGCTCCGCGCCCGTCCATGCTGAGGTGGCACCCTCGGTCTTTGACGGCGTGTACGAACTCCTGCGCGGTGAACTGGCTACCTTGATCGGTATTCATAATCTCTTTTGGCCATGGCGCGTGAACGCCTCTTGCCGCACATCGACCGCATGGCAGGCCTCCAACGTGATTGCGACCGTGGCGGCTAAGACCTTGCGACTGGCCCAATCCACCACGGCGGTCAGAAACACAAACCCGTTGGCCATTGGAATGTAGGTCGTGTCGAGCGCCCACACCTGGTTGACCCGGTTGATGGTGAGGCGACGCAGCAGGTAGGGATACACGTCGTGGCCGGGGTGTTTCTTGCTGATGCCCAGTTTTCGATACAGCGCCTCAATGCCCATGCGCTTCATCAACGTTCCCACGTGTTTCCGCCCAACCGTGAACCCCTCCCGATTCAGCTGGTCGCGCAACATGCGCGCACCCATGAACGGGTGCTCCAGGTGCAGCGCGTCCAGGCGACGCATCAGGACCAGATCGGCCGCGCCGACAGGTTTAGACACATAGTAGCCGCTGCCTCGGCTGATCCCCGCCAACTGGGCCTGGCGGCTGATCGATAGGGCGTGAACGGCCCAATCTTGGCAGGTACGGCCTTCAGATCGACCGGCGGCTCCGCCGGTGCGGCCCCACCCCCAAAAAGGTCCGCCGCTCGCTCACTGAGTTGTCGTTTCCACTCGGTAATCTGATTGGGATGCACTTCGAATCGCTGGGCCAGTTCGGCCAAGGTCTTGTCGCCGCCCACCGCGGCCAATGCCACTTTAGCGTTGAACACCGCTGAATGCGTCCGTCTCATGCGTTTTGCCATCGTCTGCTCCATTTCATCGCCCTGTCAGGGTATCAACGGTAGCAGATTCTCCACCTAACGGCTTGTTCAAATTTCCGGGGCCACTTCTGGCAAGGCTGGTAATGCAAGTTATTGGATGTGGTGTTTTGCCATGCGGTAACGCAGCGTGTTGCGGGTCATCTTCAGGAGGCGGCTGGCTTCGGAGACATTGCCTGATGTTTTGTGGAGTGCTTCTTTCAGCATCGTTTTCTCCATCTCTTGAAACGACAGGCCGAAGGTCAAGAGTGAG
>SXPO01000197.1 GCA_005793285.1 Nitrospiraceae bacterium | reverse complement strand
TCATGACAGCTTTGCGTTCTGGAGAACACGGTACTTGTCAACACTAAGCGCAGCGGCATGGTTATGGGACAGACGGCAAACCTGACAGCGGAAGCCGGGGATTATCAGCGGACTTCCCCTGTGGGTGCGGATGCGGAGCCGGTCCCGGAACTGGAGTTTGATCAGACGTTGGGATGTTAATCCTGCGCTGAAGGAATGGCACACGCGGCGCAGCGTGAGTAGGCGTGGTGCAGCCGCCGGCAGAGCGCATTGAATATTCAGGGCTGCCGATGCTGGTCGGTCCAAATCGGGCAATTTCCGCCTGTTGCGCTGAGCGTACCCCTCGGAACGGCATACAAAAGTGATCATTGACCATAACGTAATGAAGTGGTAGAGTTTAAATTTATTATAGATTGTTTTGTAGAGTGGGACTTGACTAGTTCGGGCCCAGCGGTTAATCTTGACTATTGCTTGCAGGCTTGAATTTGCTGTCAGTTCCGTTATGTACAAATACAGGCTGAGTGCTGACGTAACCCTCGAATTCGAGACGCGGGAGGGGGTGTTTTTCCCGACGAGCACGAGCAACGTCCTGATCGAGGCGATCCGCAAACACACGAGCCAGCCGGGCAAGCTGTTGGATTTGGGCTGCGGTATCGGAGTGGTTGGAACGGTGCTCCACCGCATGGGCCTGGTTTCCCCTCCTCTTTTCGCGTCGGATCTCGGCACGGACGCAGTGAAGGTGACCGAACAGAATTGCGCCAGGAACGATTGTCCCGTGGTCGCCCGGCCGGGTGGCCTCTTCGAACCCTGGGCCGGAAGCAAGTTCGACTATATCGTGGACGACGTTTCCGGGGTCGCGGAAGAAATCGCGAACGTATCCCCCTGGTTCCGGGGCGTGTCGTGCCGCTCCGGTCGTGACGGCGCGGAGTTGGTCGTGAAAGTCATCAGAGAAGCCCCGCCCCACCTCGAGAAGAATGGCAAGCTCTTCTTCCCGGTGCTCTCGCTTTCAAACACCCTGCGTCTCGTGGAAGAGGCTCGGAAATGCTTTTCCACGGTCGAAATGCTCTCGCACCGCAACTGGCCGCTGCCCGATGAACTCATGCCGCATCTCGATCTCCTGCGGCGCCTGAGGGACGATGGCTGCATACAGTTTGAAGAGAAATATGGTATGGTGCTGTGGTACACGGACGTCTACGTGGCACATAATTGCTAGAGGTCCGCAGTCGGACACTAAGGAGCTAGATGATGACTCAGGGCACGGAGAAGGAGATTTGCGAGCTCATCAAGGCGGCGATAGGTGATGAGGCTCAGGAGATAACCATTGAGAGCTCGATGGAAGCGGTAACGGCCTGGGATTCCCTATCGCAACTGAATATTCTGGTCGCGCTCGACACGAGGTTCGACGGCAAGGTAGCCGCGATCAAGGAAATGGCGAAAGCCAATTCCGTGATGCGCATCGTGCAGATCCTGCGAGAAAACCGACTCATCTAGAATCCGATGAAAGTAAAGATCTCGGCAATCGAGTACCACCTGCCTCAACGCATCGAGGAAAACCAGGTGCTGGCCAGTTACAAGCCCGACTGGCGGATGGTTGACATCACGAAGAAGATGGGTATCTTCAAGCGCCATATCGCCGCGCCAGAGGAGACCGCCAGCGACCTGGCGGTGAAGGCAGCCGCAAAGCTCTTGTATCCTGGTCGCGCTCGACACGAGGTTTGACGGCAAGGTGGCCGCGATCAAGGAAATGGCGAAAGCCGATTCCGTGATGCGCATCGTGCAGATCCTGCAGATCCTGCGCGAAAACCGGCTCATCTAGGATCCGATGAAAGTAAAGAT
Source organism: Nitrospiraceae bacterium (assembly GCA_005793285.1). Taxonomy (GTDB): domain Bacteria; phylum Nitrospirota; class Nitrospiria; order Nitrospirales; family Nitrospiraceae; genus Nitrospira_D. Next base: position 4,068 of record SXPO01000197.1, on the reverse strand, counting down.
CTCGGCAATCGAGTACTACCTGCCTCCACGCATCGAGGATAACCAGGTGCTGGCCAGCGAGAACCCCGACTGGCGGATGGATGACATCACGAAGAAGACGGGTATCTTCAAGCGCCATATCGCCGCGCCGGAGGAGACAGCCAGCGACCTGGCGGTGAAGGCCGCCGAAAAGCTCTTCGCCGCGGGAACCCGCAAATACGATATCGACTGCCTTATCTTCGTGACCCAGTCGCCCGACTACGTGCTTCCGACCAGTGCATGCATGATCCAGAATCGTCTCGGCCTGCCGAAGCGTTGCATGGCCTTTGACATCAATCTCGGATGTTCTGGTTTCGTTTATGCTTTGGCGCTGGCCTCCTCGCTTGTCGAGGCCAAGACGGTCGGAAAGGCGCTGATCCTCTGCGGCGAAACCTACACGAAATACATCCTGAAGAACGACCGGACCTGCCGGCCGCTTTTCGGCGACGGAGCGGCTGCCACGCTCATCGTTCCTTCCGAACGTGATCAGATCGGCCCGTTTGATCTGGGCACCGACGGTTCCGGAGCCAATAACCTCATCGTGAAAAACAGCGGTGCCCGCATCGACCGTGACCATCCTCCGGACGGCAAGAAACCCATATACATGAGCGGGTCCGACGTCTTCCTGTTCACGATGAACATGGTTCCCAAATCAGTGAACGCCCTGTTGAAGTCCGCCCAGAAATCGCTGGATGACGTGGACCTTTTCGTATTCCATCAGGCGAGCAAGCTGGTGGTTTCCAACATCACCAGGCACCTGAAGCTGCCCGACCATAAGGTCTTCTGCAACTTCGCGGAAATCGGCAACACCGTGTCAGCGACGATACCGATCGCGCTGAAGGACGCGGCCAGCAAGGGCGTCCTGAAGAACGAGCAGCGAGTCATGCTGATCGGCTTCGGCGTAGGCTACTCTTGGGGTTCCGGTCTCATCGAATGGAGCAGCTAGCGTGATCGTACTGACCGGCGCCACTGGCGGAATCGGCAAAACGGTGATTCCGGAGCTTCTGAAGCTGGATGCGGTCAGCGGACTGTTCAACAAGACCCCTCCCGCGGCTACGGCGGACAGCCACGCGAAATTCTTCAAAGTCGACATCACGGACCGCGACGCGGTTCGTGCTTTCGCCCAAGAGCAGCGCGACGCGCTGAAAAAAATCACGCTCATCCATTTCGCCACGGCGAGTATAGACGGACTGGCCATGACCTACGAGGCCGAGTCGTGGAAGAAGGTCATGGACGTGAACGTTAACGGTAATTTCAATCTTACCCAGGCACTCCTGCCCATGATGATGCGCGATTCTTGGGGACGTATCGTGCATATTGCGTCGGTGGTCGGCGGAGCGGGCAAGGCCGGGACCATTGCCTACAGCACCTCAAAGGCGGCCTTGCTCGGTATGTCCCGCACCCTCGCGAAGGAATACGGGCGGTTCAACATCACCTCGAACGTACTCACTCTTGGATACTTCGACGTCGGACTGATCTACCGCCTGTCTGAAAAGGATCAGTCGGCGATTGTTGACCGGATACCTTCCCGGCGTTTCGGAAAAGTTTCGAATATCGTGAACGCGGTGTCATTTCTCATGGCGTCCGAGTACGTCAACGGCGCTGTGTTGAACATTGACGGCGGATTGTGACGGGTTGTTCATGAAACGCGAGCTTAAACGTCAGATTAGCGCGGAGGAACGTGCGGAGATCGTCGAGCTCTTCGCCCGCAGCTTTCCGGTCGATTACTCGCACGGACTGGAGTCGTTCGGCTTCTTAGTCGACTGCACCCCGGACAAAGCTTACGTCACGGTCCGGTCTGACGCCGGGGAGCTCCTCGGCGCGCTCTGCCTGCTCGATCGGCAATTCAATTACCTGGGTTTGAGCCTGCCGGCCACCGTCATGTCCTGTATGGCCGTGCGCCTAGAATTTCGCGACTTCTCGGTGACCGAGGAGCTGAAGGCCGGGCTGTTCGAGTATCTTGACGCTCATTCCGATGTCTGCCTCGGCATAGCGCGAAAAGTTATGGATGGATACTGGTACCCCTACGGATATCTCGGCTTCACCAATTTCGGCAGGATGTCGGTCGACCTTTCCAAGCTTCCCATCCGGAATCACGGTTTGTCGGTGACCGCGCTTGAGGACCGATCGGTGAACGAGGTGGCCGCCCTGCATCGGGAGACTTACACGGGAGTGATGGGAGGGCTCAGCCGCGACCTGCCTTTATGGCGTTTCCTCGTCGCCAAGCTGAAGCGCGAGAACCGCACGCTGGAGGCGATCAAGGACGGGCCAGGACGGATCGTGGGTTACCTGCTCGCCGTCGCAAACAACATTCAGGAACTGGCGATAGCCCCGGCGTTGCTTGGCGATTGCGCGGCAATGCTGCGCTCCTTCGTCAAGGAGCGGGCACCCGAAGCCAGGGAACTTCATCTTGAGATCGGCCTTACACATTCCCTCTCCCACTACCTGCGCCGCCTTCCGCACTCGGTCAGCACGAGGTTTGCCTGGAACGGCGGCCACCTGATCCGGGTAGCGTCAGTGTCCCGCCTCCTCCGCAAGATCCAGCCAATCCTGGAAAACCGCCTTTCGAGCGCGCAAATCGGCGACTTCGACGTATCCTGGGAGGGTATCCGGCTGGTATTCGCATCCGACACCTTGGACATCACGGACGCAGCGACCAGCGCGGCCAATGAAACAACGCAGCGGCATCAGTGGGAGAAGCTCATTTTCGGCGTCGCTGATGCTTCCGAAGTCCTCGGTGAGAAAGCCGCTACAAGACTGACGGTGATTCTACGGGTGATGTTTCCGGTCCAGCAGCCGCAGGTGCCTTACCTGGACCAGTCTTAGCTCATCAGCGTGGAGAGTCTTTCCTGAAGCTCCTGTCTGCCACTGCACAATTCCACGGTCGGCGCCCGATCGAAGAACGGCACCAGATCACTCGTCGAATCATAGAAAATCCCAGGACGGTTTAAAGCGGAGGCGATGTAGACCGGAGACGAATATGGGATTGAGATGGAGACTTCGGCGCGTCTGATCATTTCGAAGATGTTGACCTTGGGATCAGTTAAGCTGAGTTGGGGAAGCTGATCGGCAAGCTCCGCGACGAAACGTACATAAGATGGATCGTGTATCGGCATGTGTGACCGTTTGTTCGAGTTCGACCACGACCTTGCAGCCGCCCTTCCGCTCCAGGCTCTCGGCGGCACGTAGGGTATCGCTGAGAAAGGCCCTCATGACGTCGAAGTTGTAGTAGTTGTATACGAGACCGAAATCCCATTCCCATGCCTTGTTACACGGGGTTACATCAAAAATGGCGATCCGAAACACATCAGGGCTGAGCGACGCCAGCGTCTTTGGCGGCAGCTGGAACATGATGGGGCTCACCGCTCGTTTCTCGTGCGGGCCCATCGCGGCTTCGATCCACGCCCCCTTGTCTGCTGTCCAGTACAAACTTGTTTTTTGCTACGCAACCTTCATCTCAAAATCCGCTGTGGGTGCATCTAGTCCATCAAGGTGGCGTACATTTAAATAAGGAGCTGAATTATTATTTCGTTGTCCTCCTGGAAATCCAGTTTGCAACTTGTGCCTAGAAGCATTGGTGATGCTGATTCGAAGTTGGTTTCCGACTTGTGTAGTTGCCACGTCCTGCGAGCCGTGCTCCAGGCGCATTGCAACGAACGAAAAAATGTTCGGGAAAAATTGCGTCTCGCATTGCAACTCTTCGCGGCTAAATCCTTGCTGGATCGCGTGCGGATTTGGCCGTCATGCTGACAATCCACGTATCAACCGTTGCGACATTATCGTCGTAGTTTCTACGGCAGCCGACGCAATTGTTCGATGCCACGATGGGCGTGAAAGCAATAAGGGCGGTGGTGGGCTGAGTCCCGAAAATATCGGACAGTCAGCGGCGACTAAAAGCTTTGCGGACCAGTGAAGGTGCCGCGCCCGGCTGTAAAGCTGCCAGCTGACTCTGTGCCGGTGAAGATCTTGCTGGCGGGGGAGCTGGAGCTGATTGGCTACCGGGTGGATGCATTGCCGACTGCCAGCCGGCCGCTGCAGCTGAGGTTGTGG
>SXPO01000021.1 GCA_005793285.1 Nitrospiraceae bacterium | reverse complement strand
TGGATAGGGCCATGACCCGACCGGCGACTTGTGGCAGCACTGGAAGCTCGATCCGATCCTTGTCGATCCGTTTGAGTAAGGCTTTCTCGACCTGCTCGGGCATTTCGGTATTTTTGGATCGATCTGTCTCAGTATTCATACGCCTATCAAGGCGAATTAGAGCAGCTCAAAGGCAGCATCAATCGGGCATTGGCGAATCTGACGACGGCCCTCACGACCGTGCGGACCGCCGCCGAGAGCGTGAGCACCGGCGCGGAGCAGATCACCAAGGGGAACGAGGATCTGTCGCAACGGACGGCCGAACAGGCCTCCTCGCTGGAAGAGACCTCTTCCGCCATGGAAGAGATGACCAGCACGGTGAAGCAGAACGCCGACAATGCCAAACAGGCGAATCAGCTGGCCATTGCGGCCCGCGATATCGCCGAGCAGGGCGGGTCGGTCACGACCAAGGCCATCGATGCGATGGAGGAGATCAACAAGAGCAGCAAGAAGATCGCCGATATCATCACGGTGATCGACGAGATCGCCTTCCAGACGAACCTCCTGGCCTTGAACGCCGCAGTGGAAGCGGCCAGAGCCGGAGAGCATGGACGAGGTTTTGCCGTGGTGGCGGCCGAAGTCCGGAATCTGGCGCAACGGTCTGCGACCGCGGCGAAGGAGATCAAGGGCCTGATCAACGAGTCCGTGCAACGGGTGACGGACGGCAGCGAGCTGGTCGATCAGTCCGGCAAGACGCTGACGGAGATCGTGAGCTCGGTCAAGCGGGTGACCGATATCATTGCGGAGATTACGGCGGCCTCGCAGGAGCAGGCCAGCGGGATCGACCAGGTGAACAAGGCCATCATGCAGATGGACGAGACGACGCAGCAGAACGCGGCCTTGGTGGAAGAGGCGACCAGCGCCAGCCAGTCCATGAAGGAGCAGGCCGGAGAGCTGATGCGTCAGGTCGCGTCCTTCAAGATGAACGGGACCAGTGGCGCGTCCGGATCCGGCGCGAAACAGGCTTCACGGGATAGGCAGCGCCCGGCACCGAAGCCGTTGGCCAAGAAACCGGCACCTGCGCCGGAACCGGACGCAGTCGCTACCGTCAAGAGCCTGAGCAAGGGCGGCGAGTTCGAGGAGTTCTAGGGGCTGTACAACGTAATACGGGGCAACCGTTGGCCTTGTGCGTCTTTGCAGAAGGGCTGGAACGGCTCACAGGGTGAAGAAACGTTTTTATTTTGTCGATAAATGGATAGTCGGCGATAATCGTTTTGGGTGAGCCGTTAAGAAATATCCGCGGTCAACCGATAGAGGGTTAACCGGGAAGCATCTCTCCGGCTTTAAGGGAGGGCGTTATGGACATGAAGACATGGCTTTGGTACGGCGTGCTGACCAGCATCACGGCTGCCTACCTGGTCGCAATGGCCGGCGTCCGGTCCGCCAAACAGCATGAAGTCTCGCATCATTCCCGGAGGATGATCGTGGCCTGCACGATCGTCGGGATCTGGCTCGTCGCCTATGTGTTGAAACAGGTGCTCTTCGGCCGCGAGCGATTCGCGGGGCCAGATGCCCATTACTGGTCGCTCTATGTGCCCTTGTTCACCATCCATATGGCCCTGGCTGTGACGACGATCAGCCTGGGCGGCTACAACCTCTATATGGGGCTCCACCGGATTCGCTACGGGAGCGTGGGCGCCATGTCGTCCCGGTTGTCGATGCATCGCCGGTTAGGGCAGCTGCTGGTCTGGACTTTCTCCGGTACCATGGCGACGGCCTATCTGGTCTATCTCATGTTGTTCGTCTGGTATCCGGCCTCGTAAGGCGAGGCCGCATGGCCGTTGTGACGGTGTTTTTGTCGTCCCGCGTCACGTTCTGCGGTCTTTCTGGCCCCTGTCCATGACAGAGGGCTGAGGTTGGGCCACCATCTTGCCCCCTGGCCAGGAACCCGTCTTTCCCTTCTGATTTCAACCCATTAGTTTGCCGCAGTCTCCAGTCAAGAATTGACGCCAGTAAACCGATAGAGCATCGACAGGTTGCGCTGTCTGGAGGGTAGGGTGCGCCTGCGGAGGGAGACCAATCCTGTTCGCTGTGCCGCCGCCGGATGCCATGTGCGTTTTTCTACATTTGGAGCCTCGCCGGTTATGGACTATTCGATCACACCCAAAGAGTTCGAACAGTTTCGCGCGCTCATTTATCAAGAGTGCGGCATCAGTCTCAATGAAAGCAAGAAAACCTTGCTCGTGTCCCGGCTGTCCAAACGGCTGCGCACGTTGGAGCTCGACTCGTTTCAAGAGTACTACGATATGGTCTCAGGGCAGACGGAGAGCGATGAGTTCACGCTGCTCCTGGATTTGGTCTCGACGAACAAGACCGATTTCTTCCGCGAGCCCAAACATTTCGACTTTTTGCGCGAGGAGATCATGCCGACGCTGCAGTCTAGCCGGCGCATCCGCGTCTGGTCGTCGGCTTCGTCTTCCGGCGAGGAGCCCTATACCATCGCCATGACGCTGTACGACAGCGTGCCGGATCCTGACCGCTGGGACTTCAAGATTCTGGCGTCGGACATTTCGACGCGCGTGCTGGCCAGAGCGGCATCGGGTGTGTACGAGGACGAGCGCGTGCGGGAACTTCCTCCGGATCTCGTGTCGCGGCATTTTTTGAAAGGGAAGGGGGAGCGCGCCGGCATGATCAAGGTCAAGCCCCACCTGACTCAGATGGTGCGCTATCGCCGGATCAATTTGATGGACGAGACCTTTCCGATCAAGGCCCCCTTGGATCTGATTTTTTGCCGCAACGTGATGATCTATTTCGATCGTCCGACGCAGGCGCAACTGGTCAATAAGTTTTATCGCTATCTGAAGCCTGGCGGCTATCTCTTCATCGGGCATTCGGAGAGTCTGCAGCGGCTGGATCAACCGTTCAAGGCCATTGCGCCGACGATCTATCAGAAGGAAGCGTGAGGTGTCGTTCTAAACGACGAGATACGCTTCACGGACGATGCTTTTACGAATGATGAGGCTTGAATGAGCGGCCAGTTTGATCATGTTAGGCGTATGCGGGATAGCCGCTTCCCGGAAGAGATCGCGGCGATCTTGCCGGGAGAGTTTTTTGTCAGTGCGACGCCGATGATCGTCTATACGGTGCTGGGCTCCTGCGTGTCCGCCTGCATCCGCGACCCGGTGGTCGGTGTCGGGGGTATGAACCACTTCATGCTGCCGGCTCCAAAAGAGCACCAATCGGGGGATGCCTGGGGAGGGGAGTCGACGCGCTACGGCTCGTACGCCATGGAAAGCCTGATCAATGAAATTCTCAAGCGGGGAGGGCTCCGGCACCGGCTCGAAGTGAAGCTCTTCGGCGGCGGGAAGATATACGAGGGCAATATCGATATCGGCGCGAATAACGCCGCCTGGGCTTTGGAATATCTCAAGAACGAAGGGCTTCAAGCACAGAAGACCGATCTGGGCGATGTGTATCCCAGGAAGCTGTATTATTTTATCGACTCGGGCCGCGTTCTGATGAAGAAGATTCAGCGGGTCAAGAACGACACCATCTTCGACCGGGAAGTGCAGTACCAGAAGCAACTGGCGCGCGAGCAAGAGGCTAGCAACGTGACGTTGTTTTAAGCGGCGTGAAACATCAGTGGTGAGGCGTGACGCGATGGGAAGTGACAGGGCACGCATCTCGCGCAGTGTCCGAATCGCAGGTGCGCCTCACGAGTGACGAGATACAAGGGGACTCATGGCAAAGATTCGCGTGTTAACTGTCGACGACTCGGCGCTGATGCGGCAGGTTCTGGCGCAATTGCTGTCGCGGGACCCCGGCATCGAAGTGGTCGGGGCGGCGCCGGATCCGTTCATCGCGCGGGAAAAAATTAAAGCGCTGAATCCGGATGTGCTGACGCTCGACGTGGAAATGCCCAAGATGGACGGGCTGACGTTTCTTGAGAAGCTGATGGCGGGACATCCCATGCCGGTCGTGATGGTCAGTTCGCTGACGGAAGTCGGCTGCGATACGACGCTGCGCGCGTTGGAGCTGGGCGCGGTGGATTTCATCACCAAGCCCAAGATCGACCTTCGGGAGGGCATGGACGAAGTAGCGCAGGATTTGATTGCGAAGATTAAAGCCGCGGCCATGGCGAAGGTGAAGGGCCGGGGGGCCGGGGGTCGGGGGACAGCCGAACCGTTGGCTGCTCGTCTCTTGCCGCTGGGCTCGTCGGCGATGATCAAGACGACTGACACCATTATCGCCATCGGCGCGTCGACCGGAGGGACGGAAGCGTTGCGGTCGGTGCTCGAAGTGCTGCCGCCGAATACGCCTCCGATCATCGTGACGCAGCATATGCCGGAGCGGTTCACGAAGACCTTCGCCGACCGGTTGAATCAGCTGTGCCGTATTTCCGTCAAGGAGGCGGAGGACGGAGACAGCGTCTTGCCGGGCCATGCGTTGATTGCCCCCGGCAGTTATCACATGACCTTGGTCCGCAGCGGAGCCCGGTACAGCGTCCGTCTCAATCAGGACCCTCCGGTCAACCGGCACCGCCCGTCCGTCGATGTGATGTTCGACTCCGTCGCGCGTTATGCCGGCGCGAACACCATCGGCGTGATCCTGACCGGCATGGGCGGAGACGGCGCCAAGGGAATGCTGGCGATGAAGCAAGCCGGCGCCTATACCATCGCCCAGGACGAAGCCTCGTGCGTCGTCTTCGGCATGCCGAAGGAGGCGATCAAGCTGGGCTGTGTCGACAAGATTCTATCGCTGGATAACATTCCTGCGGCCATGCTCGCGCACGCGAACCGCATGGCTTGACGGACGCGTCAGGACGACGGGGATCGGTGTCATCACTTGTGCGAACGGATGAAAGGATCTAGCCATGACGATTACACAGCGTGCCGTCAAAGAGGCCACCGTGCTGGACCTGAAAGGCGATTTGACCTATAGCAATCGCGCCGCGTTCAAGTCCGCCGTGGAGCAGGTGAAGAATGCGGGCTGCCGGCACCTCATTATCAACCTGGAGCATGTCCGGTTCATGGACAGCTCCGGTCTCGGGCTGCTTGCCCTTTTGTCGCAGACGTTCAAGGTCCAGCAGGCCCAGGTCAGCCTCTTGAAGCCGCAGAGCTACGTGCGGGAGATCATGAGCCTGGCGAATATTCCCAAGATGATTTCGATTTATGAGACCGAGGGGGACGCGCTGGCGGTGCGCGCGGCATAGCCGCTCCGTCGCCGGCGGAGGAGACTCATGAATCTCGACTCAGCTAAGCCGATCGCAGGGTCCGTCGATTCGACGGACCCTGCTTGCGCCCTGCCGGCGCTGATTCTGCTGGTGGAGGACGAGCCGGTCACGCGGACCAGTATGGCGGCGCGGCTGAAGCGGTTCGGATACCGGGTGGTGGAGGCCGGCAACGGGCGCGAGGCGCTTGAGATGGCCCGGCGCGAACGCCCCGAGCTGATCGTGCTCGATTGGATGATGCCGGAGATGGACGGCCCCACGTTCTGTGAAACGCTGCGGCGCGATCCTTCGATGAAATCCGCGTATATTCTGCTGATGACGGCCCACGATCAACCGGCGCAGATCGCCGAGGGATTGGCGCGCGGCGCCGACGATTTTTTAAGCAAATCGGCCAGCAAGGAGGAGATCCGCGCCCGTGTGCTGGCCGGTCTGCGCACCAGCCGGTTGGTGCGCGAGCTGGAAACGACCGCCGCGCAACTGGCATCGTCCCTTCTCTTGTTGCAAACGAAGCAGGCGGAGATGGATGCGGACCTGCAATCGGCCGCGTCGTTTGTCCATTCGCTGCTCCCTCCGCAAGGCAGTCCCCTGCAGGGAGTCGCGCTGGCCTGGGAATATCAGCCCTCCTTGACGCTGGGCGGCGATCTGTTCGATGTGATGGTGATCGACGAGGGCCATCTCGGCCTCTATATCCTGGATGCGTCAGGGCATGGGGTTGCCGCGGCGTTGCGCTCGGCCTCGTTGATGACCTTTTTGCGGGCGAAAAATATTCTGCAGATGCTCGGATCCTACGATCCCGAGAAGGTGCTGTTCGAGGCCAACCGGCTGTTTCCTATGACCGCTGAAGGGGAATATTTCACCTTGTGGGTGGGCCAGCTGCATCTGCCGACCGGCAGACTGACGTACGCCGCTGCCGGCCATCCCGGCGCATTGCTTTGTCCGGCGGAGGGGCCGTCTCGGTGGCTTACGCGCGCGACGTTCCCTCTTGGCATCAATGCGTCTGCGGAGTTTGTTAACGACCGCGTGCTGCTGAAGCCGAACGACCGGTTGTTTTTGTTGAGCGATGGGATCTACGAAGTGCCGTCGCCGAGCGGAGCGCTGTGGGGCCGCGAGCGGTTCCAGGGGGTGATCGACGCGGGGAGGCAGCGGTCGCTGTCCGAGACCCTCGCGGCCTGCTTTTCAGAAGCGCGACAGTGGCAACAGGCGCAGCATTTCCCGGACGATGCGGCGGTGATGGGGCTGGCCGTGACTGAAGGCCTGGAGGAGTCGTCTCATGGATAACATGGTCGTGCTGGATCTGGCAGAGGCCCTGAGCCAGGCGGACGGCGATGGCGATTTGGTGATCACCTTGGCGGAGCTGTTTCTGCAAGAAAGCCCCAAGGAGATGGCAGCGGCGACGGCGGCGCTGGCGCGGCAGGATGCAGCCGGGCTGGCGGTAGCCGCGCACAAGCTGAAGGGGTCTGTCATTCCGATCTGCGCGCCGCGTCTCTTTGAAAGTGCGAAACGGTTGGAAGAGCTGGGCCGCCAAGGCGAGCTGGTGGAAGCGGCGGCGGTCTGCGTCGAGATCGATCGGCTTCTGGCCGAGGTGCATGCCGCGCTTCGGGAATTGATTGCCGGAGGATTGCCATCATGATTGCCATGCCCCGATCACGGACTGAGGCTCGCACCTTGCTCGTCGTGGCCGGCGATCCCGCAACCCATTCTATGATCCTTGAGCACGCGAGCGAGCGGGGCCATTCGGTCATTTCCGCGTCGACGCCCGCGCTGGGATTATCGACTTTCGAGATGACGCAGCCGGATATCGTGTTCGTGGATGTCTTCTTGCCGGAGCAGGACGGGATTGTGCTGGTGAAGCAGATTCATGAACGGCGTCCGACCTGCCCGATCGTGCTCTTGACCGGCGCGGGCCAGGTGGAGTCGACAATGGAAGGGCTGCGAGCCGGGGCGCTGGATTATGTGCCGCAGCCGATTGACGGAGGAGTCCTCGCGCATGTCTTGCAGCAGGCGATCCATCGCCTGCCGACTACGGTGGACGATGCGGCCGGCATCGAACGGCTGGAATACCATTTGGTGATGGTGCCCGATCCTGGAGCGGTTGAAAGCACGGTAGCCTGGCTGATCCAGGGGACGGCTATGGGGCTGGCTGAGGCGCGGCAGCTTCATCTCCGGTCCGCCTTGCAAGAGCTCATCATGAATGCGGTCGAGCATGGCTGCCTCGAGCTTCGTTACCGTGACAAGATCGAGGCGATGGCGAACGATCGGTACGAGGAGTTGATTCAGCAGCGGGCGCAGGATGCCAGGTTCCGGGACCGCCGGGTCACCATTCGGGCGATCTACGACAAGAAACAGCAGATCTTGACCTACCAGATTGCCGACGAAGGGCAGGGGTTCAATTGGAAGCCTCGGGCGAATGCTGGGTTGGAGGCCTGTCCGACGGGTGATGCCAGCGGCCGGGGTGTCTTTCTCGTGCGGTCGTTCTTCCCGGACCTTTCGTACAATGAGCGGGGCAACGAGGTCCGGCTCACGGTTCCCCTCGGGTGACGGTCCTCAAGTCCGGTTGGAATTGTCCGATAGCATTAACAGGGAACCAGGTCAGGAGCCTCCATGAATACGCCACCTCCCATTCATTCGGCTTTGCGGATCACGAAGGATCCGATGTATCTCCTGTTGCGTGAAGGCTGCATTACGGAGTTCAATGCCAAGAGGGCGGCGGGCGATCAGGTGGACTTGTGCAATTGCGATCTGCGCAACCTCGACCTTCGGGGGCTGAATGCAGACGGACTCGATTTGACGGGCTGTTATTTGCGTCAATCCGATCTGCGCGGTTTGGACTTTCGAAAGGCCAGGCTTGAAGGCGCCAGCATCAATGCGGCGAAGATTTCCGGGGCTTACTTTCCTGATGAATTGACCGCCGACGAGATTGAGCTCTCCCTGCTCCACGGCACCCGCATGCGTTATCGCCAGGACAAACAGCTTCCCGGTTAATCCCTCTCTCTCGTGTCCTTGCCTGTCCGATCCCTCTCTTTAAAGTTTACTTCACGACTAGAACTTTACGGCATAACTCATTGACTAATATTGTGAATTTAAATATGCTTACGTCTATGGATTGTGGCGGAAAATTGCGTCAATAGAGGTGTCTGTGTCGTCTATCGTGCAGATGAATACTGTGGTCATTACCGGCGCGTCAACGGGAATTGGGGCAGCTTGCGCTCTGCGCCTGGATGCGATGGGGTTCCGGGTGTTTGCCGGAGTGCGCAGGCAAGAGGACGGAGAGTCGCTCCGGGCTCGGGGGGGCCTGCGGCTGTTGCCGGTGCTGCTCGATGTGACGGACGCTGTCTCGATCGCTCAGGCTGCCGCCTTGGTGAAGGAGGCCGCTGGTGACGAGGGCATCGCCGGGCTCGTGAACAACGCCGGTATCGCGGTCGGCGGTCCCTTGGAAGTCTTGCCGCTTGCCGAGTTGAGGAAGCAATTTGACGTGAACGTGATCGGCGCGGTGGCGGTCACGCAGGCCTTCTTGCCCCTCTTGCGCAGGGGGAGGGGGCGTATCGTGAATATGGGGTCGATTGCGGGACGGGCGACCATGCCGTTTCTGGGGCCCTACTCGATGTCCAAGTTCGCGTTGGAGGCGATGACGACGGCGCTGCGCTTGGAGCTGGATACCTGGGGGATCGAAGTGTCGATTGTCGAGCCAGGCGCGATTGCGACGCCGATTTGGGAGAAATCGACCAAGGCCGCCGATCTGCTTCAAGCGACGACGGAGCATGAATCCTTGCCGCTCTATGCCGAACATCTGGCCTGCGTTCGCCGGGCGATCGATGAGGCAGCGAGGCGGGCGATTTCCGTCGATGCCGTATCCCGGGCGGTGGAGCATGCCTTGACGGCCCGGCGCCCCAAGACCCATTACCTGGTCGGCTCCGATGCCAAGTTCCGCGCGTTGCTGGCCCGGTTTCTGCCGCAT
>SXPO01000196.1 GCA_005793285.1 Nitrospiraceae bacterium | reverse complement strand
CTCCGATTTGTCCGAGCGCTTCAACTGCCAATGTGCGAAGCCTGGGTTCTTTCATGGCGGTGAAGAGGTAGTCAACTGCTTGCGGATCTCCAATCTGTCCCAGTGCGCGAACGGCATCTTCACGCACGGCTGAATCGGTATCGTTGAACAACGTGGAAAGCAGCGGTGTCACGGCATGTTGTGACTTCGACTTTCCCAGCGATTCCACCGCATGCAAGCGCACCAGCCAATCCTGATGCGCCAATGATTCTACCAACGCCGGGATTGCCGATTCGCCGATCGCCGCCAGCGCCGAGGAGGCTTCTTCTCGGACTGCCTTCACTCGGTCTTGAAGCAACGGCGCCAAGGATGCAATCGAGCCGGCGTCCCGGATGCGTCCGAGGGCTTTGGCCGCATGCATGCGGACAATCCAATCGAGACTGCGTAAGGCCTGTATCAGCTGGTCCAGCACACGGCTATCGGCGATCGAGGCTAAGGCTGCCGAGGCGGCTTCCTGCACCGACAGTTCAGGGTCGGCAAGGCACTCGCCCAAGGCCGGCACAGCCGGCGCCCCAATGGCCGTCAATGCGCTGACCGCCGCTTCCCGTACGGACCGATCATGGTCTCGGAGAGAGGAGATCAGCGGACAGACGGCACGGGAATCTTTCAGGCTGCCCAATTGAATGGCTGCATCCTCCCGGATCGCCCAGTCCTCGTCTCTGAGGGCGATAATGTGTTCGGCGACAGGATCAGCCATGTCGGGCAACCTTTCAGCGCAGTCGATGACCCTAACACAGGGTTTTTTACAGGGTCAACGTAGAGGTCTCGCTGGAGCTTTCTCTGGAAAGCTGAGGCAAAAGAGTTCAATATGGGTTCGCGATCCTGCTCCCGTTATCCATTTGGAGGCCATTATGACTCATATGAGAGTACCAGTGCTGCTGAGACAATCTCTATGTATAGCGGCCCTGTTGGCCTTATTGGTTGGGGCCACGCCTGCTGTACAAGCCTATGAAGTCTGGATCACCGATCAATCGGATACCGGAAAAGAGAGCGGCGGGCTTCTCCATATTTACGACGGGGCCAAGCTGGCCGCCGATCCGCTGTCGGCGAAACCGCTTCAGACCATTGATTTGTCTGGCGAGATCAACAAGTTCTGTGAGGATGCGACGAAGAAGGCCGTCCGCCGTCCGCATATGCTGTTCTTCAACACGGCCCAGGACCATGTCATTCTTTCCTTCTTGAGCGGCCATGTGCTCTTCATGGACGCGGTGACCAAGAAGCCGGAAGCCTGTCTGTCGATGGGAAAAAATGCGCACGCAGCCTGGCCGACGCCTGATCAGAAGATGGCCATTACCGCCAACATTGCTGAGAAAAAGTTCGTCCGGATCTGGACGGACTATGCCGCCCATAAATACAGTTTCGATCCTGAGAAGGATGTCCTCAATTTAGCTGCGCTGGAAAATGGGGAACGTCCGGACGCGTCGCCGATCTGCCCCATTACCGAATCGTCCAGTCACTATGCGTTTGTCACGCTTCGTGGAGGAGGACTGCTAGTCTTGGATGTGACCGCCACGCCGCTCAAGGTTGTGGCAACGTTAGATAATAACCAAATCCATCCGGCCGGCTGCGGCGGGATTCAAGCCGGTGGCATGATGTATGTCAACTCAGGCGGCGGCTGGCCCATCGCGCCGTTGTCCTACGACGTCTATGCGCTGGATATCTCAAATCTGCCCAAAGCGATTACGGTCAAGCTGGTGTCGCAACGGGATGGCCAGTTCGCTGACTCACACGGCATGGCTTCTATCGGACGTTATGTGTGGAGCGCGGACCGGGCAGGGAACAATGTCGAAATCATCGACACGGTGAGCAATCTGAGCGTTGGGACAATCGATCTGGAAACGAGCGCTAACGCAGACCCGGCTCCGGATTTGATGGATACGGCGCCGGACGGCCAGTATGTCTTCGTCAGCCTGCGTGGGTCGAGTCCGCTGACCGGGAATGACAAGGACGCGCACAACGCCATGGGCACGATTCCCGGCGTGGGCGTGATTCATGTGGACGAAGGCGGACGGGTCGGCCACTACAAGGGCCAGGCAACTGTCACGAATCTGAAGGACGGCAAAGAAACCGCCGATATCCACGGGATTGCGGTGAGAAAGTAGCCGTTGGCAGTCAGCCCACAGACCGAAGGGGATGAGCCTTGAGAAGGAGAGAAAACGTCATAGTTATGATCCGAACAAATCCATCTGCGCCGGCTGGGGCGGATCGATTTGCAACGTTGGGGTTGCTGGTGAGGCGGTGCTGGTCGGTTCGGCTGGTTTGCTGTTCTTGTCGAGAAATTCTTTCAGCTTCTTGAAGTCTGCTTTCAGTGTGTCGAGCAGGTTGCCTTGATGCAAGGCGGCGGCCGGGTGCAGGAGCGGGAAGAGGACGAAGTCTTTCATGTAGAACGCCTGCGCCTTCACTTTCGTGATCCCCACTTTGCGTTCCAGGAGCGTCTGGGTTGCCCAGTTGCCCAAGGTGCAGACGAGCTTGGGGCGGATCATTTGAATCTGCTGCATCAAGAACGGTTTGCAGGTATCGACTTCGTCCGATTCAGGGTCGCGATTATCCGGCGGCCGGCATTTGATCACGTTGGCGATATAGATTTGATCGCGTGAGAGGTTGGCCGAGGCCAGCAGATCGTTCAGGATTTTTCCTGCCGCGCCCACGAACGGTTCTCCCTTCAGGTCTTCGTTGGCGCCCGGCGCTTCGCCCACGAACATGATGCTTGCATGCGGGTTGCCGACTCCGAAGACGACTTGGCTTCGTCCAAGTTTGGCCAGTTTGCAGCGTTGGCAGTTGTGAAGAGATTTGGCAAGTTCTTGGAGTGGCGTGAGTGTCATGGTTGAATAGCCCGAGAGAAAAGTTCCCGGTATCTTAGAAAGGCAGGGTGGTGTTGTCAATGTGATGGTGTGCCGTAAACAGGTTCTATCTCAGCCCCGCATTGTTCCTGCAATAATCTCTGCGCAGCGCGCGGCGCTGACGATCGCACTTTCGATATTGGCGGGCCATCCTGTGTCAGTCCAGGCGCCGGCGATCACGAGATTTTTCACCGGACTCTGCTGAATCGGTCTGATCAACGCCGTGCCAGGGTTGAGTGACAGCGCCGCCTGGTCATGACGGGAGATTCCCTCAAACGACAATGTGTCATGCTCAATGTCCGGGACCAGCGTGCGAAGTTCTGTGCGCCCCAGAGCAGTCAGCTCGCGATCGTCTACTTCCATGAGCGGCGGATGGCTGATCGCCGATAGCCGGTATCGGAGTATGTGAGGCCTGTGCGATGTGGATGTGATGGTGAGCTGGTGAAATGGCCGGCCGGCCAGCAAGAGCAGCCGCGGGTGTGACGTTGTGGCGCGGGCAGAAAACTGGATGGCAATCTCAGGCACGGTTTGCAGTTCGCCGAGTTGTGCGAAATAGGCATAGCGTGTCAGCAGATGCTCCGGCAGCAGGGCCGGCAACTTCAGATGGGAGAGGGCGGCGACGTACCACTGGGCGCGCAGCTGGGAGCCATCGGACAGTCGGATGCCGCTGATACCGTCCTGCCCGAATCGAAGGTCCGGTATTTGTACCTGGGGCAGGATCGTGGCGCCGTGTTTCTCCATCGCCTGTTTTATAGGGGCAATGAAGCGGTCTCCGACGGATCCATGCAGGCAGGTGAGCCTGGCATCCATCCTGTGTCCGAGAAAGACAGTCGACAGCTGCCGGACAAAGACGGCGGCGGAGAGGCGTCCCAAGGCATTGCCGGTCAGCCATTGAGTGAGTGGGCTCCAGATACGTTCGCGGGCCTCCTGACTTTGTCCAATCGATGCCAGCCATTCATCTGCAAGCCGGTTGTGCAAGTCTGTGGGAAGCGACGAGGCCTGTTCCCATATCTGTTCCAGATGAGAGAACAGGTTCCAGCGGTCATGCCAGGCCAGACCCTGGAAGCTGAAGAGGCTGGTCATCCATTGGAGCGCGCCAGGGAGATGGGTGGATTGATAGGTTTCGATGCGTCCATCGGGCATCCGGAATGCGAGAGGAATCGTCGCCTCCGGTAGGATAGCATCGCTCTGTTTGATCGCGCGGAGCAGGTCCTGTGTTTTCCGGTGGCATCCGAAGAGCATCGGCGCCGCATCGGCCGCGTCGGTTCTATACCCGTCTTGCCAGCTGGGATGGTCCAGCAGGGTGACGCGATATCCTTGTTGGCCAAGAAAATAGGCCGCCGTCAGTCCCGTCAAGCCGGCGCCGAGAATGAGTACGGTGGGCGGACTCTGAGTGGTCACGAGAATCGGGAGCGAAACCAAATGCCCAATGCGATGGCCAGCCGATGGTTGGTGGACAGGCTGATACGCGGCCCGAAGACCCGATAGCCGGATCGTTCGATCTCTTTCAAGATACGGCTGTAAATCCCGCACATGATTTCCGCGACCGTGAGGAACCGCCGTTCAGACGGGGACAACGAGGCAAGAGCGGCATGGGCTTTTGCATAATACTCATGGGCCCGGGCGGCCTCTTGCTTCATCAGCGCCGTGAATTCCGGCTGATAGGTTTTGGTCAGCAGGGCTTCTTCGGGGCAATTGCAGGCGCGCAGATCGTTGAGTGGAAGATAAATGCGGCCTTCGTCCACGTCGACGCCGATATCGCGCAGAATATTGGTCAACTGGAATGCCATGCCGAGCGATACCGCATAGTCTTGCGCGCGGGGCGAGGTGACGCCGAAGACATGCAGGCAAATCAGGCCCACCACGGACGCGACGCGGTAACAATAGAGCGACAATTCGTCGAAGGTGAGATAGCGATTGTGGAAGAGATCCATCTCGACGCCATTGAGCAGTTCATCGAAATAGGTTTTGGGGATAGAGAGAGCTTTAACGTGGTGCGAGAGGCTGACGGCGATGGGGAAAGAGGGGCTGCCGCTATAGGCTGCCTCCAGTTCGTCGCGCCAGCGCCGGAGCTCTTCTTTCGGGTCGCTGCCGGCCGGCGGTTCATCGACGGCGCTGTCCACCGCTTTGCAGAAGGCATAGACCGAGTACATGGCGTTGCGTTTGGCTTTGGGCAGAAACAGAAACGAGTAATAGAAGTTGCTGCCGCTCTTCTTGGTATAGGCCGTACAGTAGGCTTGCGCATCAGCAGCGTTCATGATGGCCATAGGTTGGTTCGGAGTTCAGCGAGACGGGTCTTGCGCAAGTTGGGGCTGATCGCGTCGGCTTCGTGCAGGTCTTGCACGGTGTGCGTGTTGGTGACGGCCAGCACCGTCATCCCCGCCGCTTTGGCTGCTCTGATGCCGGGGAGCGAATCCTCGATGACCAAGCAGTCGTTCGGCGCCAGCGCGGGGGTTGCCTGTTGGCGATTCAAACCGGCCAAGGCATGCAGGAATGGTTCGGGATGGGGCTTGCTCCTGGTCACGTCCTCCGCGCTCGTGATATGGCGGAATGCTTTTCGGAGACCAGCTTGTTCCAGGATCAATTCGATTTCAGGCCGCAATGCGCCGGAAGCGATGGCGATGGGATAGGTTGCTGCGGCTTCTTCGACGAATTCTTTGACGCCGGGAAATATGACGAGGTGGTCTCGGACCGACGCCAGGTAGGCGACAGCTTTTTTTTGCATCAGGTCTTGTACGATCAAGTCAGTTGACGGGCGTTGGTTCACGCGCAGCGCTTCCAGGATGCAGCCTCGATCATCGAAGCCGAGATAATTCGCATAGTAATCGGATTCAGTCAATGGAATGCCGATGGCGGCGAGCGTTCGGCGCAGCCCTTCGAAGTGTAGGGGCTCGGTGTCGGCAATCACTCCATCGAAATCGAAGATCACGGCGCGCATGGGTTCGTTCGCTTTCCCTCTGTGCTAGAGCTTTGTGTGGGGCGCTGACGAATGCGTCAGGGCTTCCGCTTCAGCTGTTTTTCCGCGAGCCACCCTGTGGTGCCGTAATCGCTTCGCAGGTAGTAGACCCATCCCTGTTCCTGCAAGTCGCCATCCAGAATCGTGAAGGCGGTTCCAGGAGGAATGGCCAGACCTGGTTTGGTCCCTTCTGCATCCTTCAGGAGAGAGACTTTTTGGCCAGGCGCGCCTAGGTTCGGTAGAACCGTCACTCTCTGGCCTTCGGCGAACAGCGGATCCGGTGTTGTGACTGTCGGCGGCGCACTTACAGCAGGAGCAGGGAGGCTCTGCGCCGCCGCTGGTGCTGACGCGGTCGGCATACTTGGCGCCGGTGCCGGTACGGCTGCCTGCAGAGGCTGGGCCGGTGTTTCATCGGGAGCCGGCGCAGCTTGCTGTGGTTGATTTGGCTGTGTGCTTAGCATGGGGTTCGGCGGAGCAGGCGCCTTCGCCACTGGTGGCTGTGGAGGAGGCTCTGGTGTTTCACCGAGAAATGGTCCGACAACATCCATGACCATTTCCGGATCCATGGCGACATAGGCGCCGCCCCCTGCCACTACCAGTAGGAGAATCCAAATCAGGGGGGATCCAGCAGATTTTTTCGGCGATTTCTTAGGAGGCGACGAGCGGACGCCCATTGTTTGCTCCAACTCTTCTTCCGTAAATTCCAGGTCCGGTTCCGGCTGACGGGCAAAGAAGAGATTCCAGGTCAGAGGGCGGCCGGCGAATGACGGGCCTTCAGCTGTAGCAAACATCGAACACCTCCCTATGACGAACGAGTCCTGGTCGAAAATCTTGTAAACGTACTTATCACCAACCTCACAGAGTGTCAATTTTACAGAAAGTTTGGTCGTGGGGCAGAGTGCAGCCCTGTCAGGGGGGCGTGCTGGGGGGGCGCACCCGTGAGCGGCTTCCTGGTGGTTGGCAAGTACAGGGTGAAGGTGGTGCCGCCCTGCGGGTGGCTGTCCACTCAGATGGCGCCGCCGCACGGGCGTCGAGCAACTGGAGCATGCCCTTGTCGGCCTGTAGCAGCAGGCATATGTGCGTGCTTGATATTAATAGGCTCCCTTCCTTTCTGGGGCCCAGTGTGGACCTATTGCCCACGGTGGTTAATAGGCGCAGGTCTCGGCGATCGCCTTTTGGGGCCGGTCGCGAGCGTCAATTTTCACACTGACCCACTATCGATTGTCCTTTCCGGCTCACAGAAAAAATCATCTACTCTTGAATCTCTTGGCGTCCCGTTGGCACAATGGGCGCGCCATGCATATCACGGCGAGTGTATCTATCAACGACGATGAGCAAGGTCTGTTGCGTGACTACGATGAATGTCTTGATTTGGCGGGAACGCTCTTGGCGCTTGCGCCTGGCGGGAAAGTTTGGCAACATGGATTTCATATTGCGTCGGGAAGAACCATTGCTGTTGTCGGCCCATAGGGAGCGTTCATGTTAGCCTGGCCTCGTCCCGACCCTCTCACCCGCGATCTCATTCATCTTATCAACGCCCGGCGCCATGACCATGGCGATACCGATGATGCGATCGATACCTTGCAGGCGTTTCTTGAGCAGGGACGGGAGCATGACCTTCTGACGGTGCTCGCCGCGCTCGACGAAGAAATGGCCGAGTGGCTGTTCGATCTTGTTGCCGAGGCCAGTTGCACGTTGCTGATGGACGGG
>SXPO01000195.1 GCA_005793285.1 Nitrospiraceae bacterium | reverse complement strand
TTACGGCGATTTCTGAGTCAGATCGTGAAGGAGGAGTTGCAGCTCTGTCCGGAACAGGATCCCCATTCCTGCGCCCTCTATTACTACACGAAGCCCGGAGACCACATCGGATTTCATCACGATACCTCGTACTACAAGGGCAAGCGGTACACGGTCCTGATGGGCTTGATCGAGCGTTCCGAGCAATGCCGGTTGGTAGCCCACATGCCTGCGCCCGGAACCGCAGAAACAGTGAGGGAGCAATCCATTCCGCTTGATCCGGGGTCGCTGGTCATTTTTAACGGTGACAAGCTGTGGCATGCCGTCACCCCGCTCGGGCCCCGGGAAGAACGGATCGTGCTCACGATGCAGTATGTGACCAATCAGGACATGGGGCCGATTCACCGCGCATTTTCCAATCTGAAGGACGTCTTCGGCTACTTCGGTCCGGCTGCCTTGATACACCGGCCTACGGCGGGGCGGGCATTGACCGGCGCGCCCACGACATCGCGGTCCGGTGCGATGGCGGATCATCCGATCTTACGATTTCTCGCTGGAGCCACCGGTGCGTCTCACGATCGCAATTCCTGAAGCACAGCTTGTTCAAGCCCCGGCCGCACTGCGGCTCATCCGGATGGCCCAGGCCTCCGACATGGAGGCGGATGACCAGGGGCCGGTGTACGTGGCCTGCTTCGAAGATTTTCCGCAAGCGGTCGATGTCATCACACACTTGATCTGGGAGAGCGCGGACCCGAACGGCATCCATATCACCATCGACGGGCGGCCTGTCGTGAGCCCGGTCAAGTTCTACAACACGCTCCTCTGCTATCAAGAAAGTCTTGGCGTGGCGGACCCGGCGGTCTATTGCACGCAGCAGGCGGCGAGAGTCGGCGACGGCGGCGAATGTCCGGATCGGGCATGCCTGTCCCATTGTCAGTTTATGTGTTCACGGTGTGTGGGAGTGTCGCGCGAACCGGGCGCGCCTGCGATGTCGCCCCAGCTGCAAAGGATCGCCCGGCAGGCCGAAGTGGACTGGTGTCCGAACCTCCGCATCGCACAGTCCGATGTGTGAGCGCGCTGCGAGGGGTGAGCCGAATCGGGATGAAACGTTCGCGGTTCGTATGCCTGTTGTGCCGATTGATCGATGAAGACATGCTGCATCACTTGTTGATCAAGCCAGCGAAGGTGGACCGGAGGGTGTCTGCCAGCTGATCGCTCGAAGGAAAGGCCGTGCTCCTCGATGCATAAACCAGGGAGGAGGGAGTCATGCAGGTTTGGAAAAGCAGAAGGAACATCGGAATGTGGTCCCTTGCGATGTCACTCGCGGCGGTGTGCGCCCTGAGTGGCGTGGGAGCGACCCTGGCTGAAGATACGACGACGACAGGGAATCGCGTGTTCTTTCGCGGGGGCGCTGCCGGAATGACGAGCGATCGCGCAGGCGAGCTAATCACCGACGTGCATAGCAAGGGGAACGATGGGAAATTCGGCTATAACATCGGCGGCGGCGCGGAGCTCATGATCACCAGAGATCTGTGGGGCATGGCGAAAGGCATTGCAGTCGTGGGTGAAATCGGATTGGAATTCAAGCGGTGGGCTTCCAGCAGCGTTGTGAACGGGGAAGCCCTGGTTGGTAATACAACTCCAGCTAAGGTGCAGATGACCATGTTGACGGCAAGCGTGGCCCCCAAGGTGAAGTTCATGCAGGGAACTGATTTCCAACCCTGGGTCATTCCGGCCGGGCTGGATTTCCACGTCATCAGCCCAACGTCCAGTCAGGTCAATTACTTGGATATCGGGGTGCAGTTCGGCGGCGGCGCAGAATATCGAATGTGGAAAGAGCTGTGGCTGGGCATCGACAGCCGATTCCATGTGGCCTCCAATCAAACCAATACGGTGAACAATTATTGGACGACCGGTATCTATGGGGCCATCGGATTCTAGCAGGATGCTGAAAACGTCCGCCAGCGGCGGATCTTTTTCAAGCCGGGAGGGGTCATGTTGATATTTTCGCTTGTGGCGTTTCTCTCGCTGACTATTACGGACGCGGTGTTGGCGGATGGCGCGCACCATGATCATCATCGTACGCCACAATTGGCGGGCCGGACGACGACCAGCGTGTCCTTTGAGAACGACCGTGTCACCATCACATTCGGTCCAGTGGACCTGCCGTCTGGGCATGACGGCGAGTTAGCCGCCAGTCTCCCCAAGCATGTTTTTACCGTACCGGATGACATGATCATGACCGGCTTCCATTCCGCTGTGTTTCAAAAAGACGGGACGCCACTCCCCCGCCAGTATCTGCACCATATCTTGATGATCAACCAGGACAAAGACAGCGCCGCCTGTCCCGGCGAACCGTTATTTTTTGCCGGGGCTGGTATGGAGATGGCACAGACCCGGTTTCCAGCCGGGTACGGAGTCAAGCTCACAAAGGGCCAGAAACTCATGACCATCGTTGCGTTCTACCATGGTGTGCCGACGACGAAGGACGTCATGGCCAGCTTCACGATGGAAATGGCGCCGAAAGGGTCGGCGGTGCAGCCGCTTGAGGTGTACCAGGTCGGCGTCAATACGGTCTGTTTCACGCAGTTCGACAAGCGGCGATCGGATGAGAGCGACGAGGGTATCGCGGTCCAGCGAGGCGTACAGGTGGATCGGGCGCCGCTGAAATTCAGAATGGACGGCTGCGTGAAATTCGCCTACCCGCATGGGCACGATCAGGTGCTCTTGATTGCCTTGGAAAACAAGACCGCACAGAAGACGCTGCTCCGGACGGTGCCTGATGTTGCACCGGACGGAGCCTTTCTGTCGTTTCTGCCGCACCAAGTGTATCGACAGGCGCAGGGTTTCCCCATCAATACGCGCGACGAGTACGAGATGGTGATGGTCCATCACCGGCCTTTGCAGGAACCGCAGACGAATCATGGGATGGGCAACTATCTGCTCTATATGACGGCAGGGGGCTGTCCCAGCGCACAGTAACAGGTAGCCGTCACTACCCTTCCAGATCCGGGGAACGCTCGCTGGATAAGATGAGATTGCGGCTGCTGATGAACAAATAGGTTCGCCCTCTTTGCCAGATGTTCTACAAAGGAGTTGTAATGTCCATCCCTGAACAGGCTCCAGCGCTTCAAGCGCAGAGACGCCAATATGTGAACTTCGTCTTCTATAAAGTGGACCCGGCCTGGCGGCGCCTACCCGAAGATGTGCGTGCCCAGGGCAAACAAGAGTTCCTCCGAGCCGTGGAGGACTTCACCGGCAAGGTCCTGGTGGTTCCGTATTCGACCATCGGCATTCGCGGCGACTGCGACTTTATGCTCTGGAGGATCAGCTACAATCTGGACCTCTTCCAGGACATGAGCGCCAAAATCCTCGCCTCCGGATTAGGACAATACCTCACGACCCCCTATTCCTATCTGGCAATGACCAAACGGTCGGTCTACGTGGACCACCACACCCACGAGGGGCAGGAAGGGAAGCGGCTGACGGTGGTGCCGGGGAAGAGCAAGTATATCTTCGTCTATCCGTTTCTCAAGACACGAGAGTGGTTTCTGCTGACGAAGGCAGCGCGACAGGGCATGATGGACGAACACGTCGAAGTGGGGCACCGGTTTCCATCCGTGAAACTGAACACGACGTATTCATTCGGATTGGATGATCAGGAATGGGTGGTGGCGTTTGAAAGCGATAAGCCGGAAGACTTTCTGGAACTCGTCATAGCGCTGCGTGAAACCGAGGGCTCACGCTATACGCTGCGCGATACGCCGATTTTTACCTGTATTCGCAAGAGCCTCAAGAACATGCTTGACACGCTCGGCGGCTGAGGCCACAGAACGGAATGCTCAAAGGCTTCTGGTACATTGCCGGAGAAAGTACTGCGATCAGGGCCGGCCGGCCGTTCGCGGCGATGCTCTGCAATCAGCCATTGGTGCTGTTTCGAGATGGTCAGGGGCGCGTCCATGCGTTAGACAACCGCTGTCCCCACAAGGGCGTGCCGCTCTCGTCAGCCTGGCAGGAAGGGGATTCCTTGCGTTGCCCGTTTCACGGGTGGCGCTTTGTCGCTTCCGGCGAGTGTGTAGAGGTGCCAGCCATCGGCAAGGTGGCGCACCCGTCGCCGGCCTCGGCCTGCGTGAAGACCTTTCCGGCAGAGGAACGGGACGGATGGGTGTGGGTCTACATGGGGAACGACCGGTGCCCGAAGCCTTCGGTTCCCCCTCCGTCGTTGCCGGTGCTGGCAGACGGCAGTCCGATGGTCTCGGTGCGCCGTTCTGCCGAAGCAAAAGTCCGGTGGGATTTCGCGGTGGATAGTCTCATAGACCCGGCTCATGTCCCGTTCGTGCACCACAACTATTTCCGGCGGCGCGAGGCAGCCAGGAAAAAAGGAAAGGTGTTCACGCGGCTGCCGCTGGGGTTTCGCACCATCTCGCAGAATGTCCTGCTGCCGGATACGTTCATCTTTCGCGCGCTGTCTCTCCGGTTGGGTTCGGCCACGACCACGGTCGATTTCGTCTTGCCCGGCATTCACTCTGAACGATGGGAGATCGGCGCACGCTTCGCGTCCGTCATGTTAGTGGCCACCCCCCTTACGGATGAACGAAGCCGGTTTGATATCTGCGTCGGATGGAACTTCCTGCGGGGAATCCCAGTTGGAGGGCTGGTCCGCCGAACCCTCAAGACCATTCTCGGTCAGGACCGGGACGTTCTGGAATTACAGGAACAGGGGTTCGGCCGGCAGGGCAGTATGTTGTTGAACTTAGAATCAGACACACTGGCTGTCTGGTACCGGCAATTGAAGAAATATTATTCCGACACCTTGGCCGGGGTGCATGATCCTCAGCATCCGGTTCCAGAGAAAGTCACACTCAGCTGGACGACCTGAGTCGGAGAGCCGAAGACTGACCGCATCAACACGATCCACCACCGCTACTTCTGCTAAAGAGCGGGCTAGGTAGTCCGTCCATGAACAGTCGGGGGCGGAAGCTCTTGCTCTAACTTCGCGCGTTAACATTGCCCCGTCATGCCCCAGTTTCCCAATAGATGTTGTCCAAGTAACTAGACAGCGTAACATCTTAATTTCTTTTGCCAGATAGGTTGAGACCTCCGTTGTTGTCTCATTCCGTAGAAAAATTCCTCACATTGAACGGATCCCTTATCCACGACTGAACATTCTGTAACTTCCCGTCACAACGAAAGAATTTTCGTTAATAGGCATGTTGCTGTGGAAAGGCACAACGCTTGCCATACTAACAGAGTGCTGGTGAGGGTGTGGGTGATTTTGGACCGGCCTCCGAATGACCCATTCCTTCGCAAGAAGGAACCCTTCACCAGCTCTTAACCCTTCTGAGAATAGAGGCCAGACGTTGTTCGGAGGCCAGTTCACTTTTCCAAGAAAGATCAGGAACGTAGAGAAGATCGCGCAGCGATCAACACGATATTTCAATTAACCTGCCGTGAAAAGCGGCGGACCTATCGGGAGGAGGCCATGTATGAGATCGTTACGAGTTGAATCACATCACAGGGGAAGAAACACCAGCTTCGGGCTGATACTTCTGAGCCTGTTGTGCGCAGGCAGTCTGGTCACGGCGCCGATCGGGCTGGCCGAAGACCGGCACAGTCACCACGAAAGCGCGGACCAGGCGTCGGCGGAGAAGGTCATTTATCGCGAAGGCGGGCCGATTCTGCATGACCGCATGATGCAGGAGGTGAAGCGGCAACAGGAATATGTCGGGAAAAAGGGCGGATACAGCGCCGGCGCCGATAGCCACATGCTCCAACAGGGCATATTGCTGGTGGCGGAGGATCAGGCAAAAGTCGGTGTCGGAACTCGTTGTCCGTTGCATGTTCCGGTGAAAGAGTATCACGTCTCGGCGATCAACATCGAAATCACGCTCAGCCGGTTTCTCGACTATTTCCCCGGCTATATGTACGTGCTGACGGAGAATGTCGAGAAGGCGAGAGCCGAGGAAACGGCGAACCGGGACGCGCGGGAGAAGGACAACGATCCCGGCGCTGTGTCGAACGGTTTGCAGGGCGATGTGATCCAACCACTCGTCATCAGGGCCAATCAGGGTGATTGCCTCAAGCTGACGCTCCACAACCAGATCACCGATGAACCGACGAACCTCGTCGTGAACGGGTCCTCTCTGGTGGTAGCGGCAACGGGCAAGCCGGCGACTCCGTCGAATCCGGAGACCACGGTGGCAGCGGGCGGGCAGCAAACTTTCGAATGGTTCATCCAGCCGGATACGCAGGAAGGCGCGCGGTTTTTCCGCTCGCATGCCTCGCGCGAGCAGTTCAACCAGGGTTTGATCGGCATGCTCGTTGTGGAGCCGCGCGGCTCGCGTTATCTCAGCCCGTTCGACGGCAAGCCGATAGCGAGCGGGTGGGAAGCCATGATCGAAGATCCGAAGGGAGCGGACTTCCGCGAGTTCGCGATTTTCTATCATGAGGCTGGCGACGAAGCCTTCCGGTTGTTGAACAAGAAGAGCGAAATGCTGCCGCAGCGCGATCCCCACACCGATTCCTACCGTCCCGGCGCGCGGTTGCTGAACTATCGAAGCGAGCCGCACGGTACACGCATCGAGCTCCAAGCCCATCAGGGGTTCTATGGCGATGAGTCCATGGCGTACGGGTCCTATACGTTCGGCGATCCGGCAACGACGATTCCCCGGTCTTACCTCGGCGATCCGGCCAAATTCCGGATGGCGGGCGGCTCGGAAATCGTACACTCACATCATCTCCATGGCGGGTCCATCCGCTGGGCGCGCCAGCCTGGGATCAGCCATCTTGATTTCTCGGTGTCGAAGAACGGGCCGGTGAAGTTTCCTCCGATCAGCGACCCTTCGGACCGGTTGGACGTGCAATCCATTGGGCCGACGGAGGTCTACGACCAAGTGATTGAGGGAGGGTCGGGAGGTCTGCAAGCCTTGGCCGGTGAGTTTGTGTTCCATTGCCACATCCCACAGCACTATGTGACGGGGATGTGGGGGTTCTGGCGCGTGTACAACACGTTGCAAGCGCCTGGATTCCAGACCGACGTGATGAAGCCGCTCGTCGAACTGCCGGATCGTGTCGGCAAGATCAAGCCGGGCATTCAATCCGACACACTGGTCGGCGCCACGGTGGATTGGTACGGCGGCAAGAAGTACGAGATCACCAAGGACAAGACCGATTGGAAGGCCGATCCGGTCAAGGTCTCCATCAAGGACTGGGTGGAGATGATGCTCACGCCGCAGGGGAAGCCCGGCAAGAAGAGCACGGAGAAAGAACAGACACTGGCCTACGATGCGACCGTCAACGACTGGGCGTGGGACGGGCAGAAGGCTATGAGCGAACCTGAAACAACGTATGAGTGGGTCAACTATAAGTCGGCGACGCCGGGCAAGCGGCAAGCGATTCTCTTCGATGCTCAGACCGGCAAGATCGCCTGGCCGTGGCTGCGGCCGCATCTGGGCCGGCGCGTACCATTCTCGCCGAGCCACAGCGGCGCGCCGTGGCTTGAGCCGATCCATCGCCGCGACGACGGCAGCAATTCCACCGAACCGCCGAAGCCGGGCGAACAAGGACCCTGGAGCCTCTGTCCGGATGGCGCGCCGCGGAAGTATTTCAATATCCATGCGATCACGTTGCCGATCACGCTCAAGAAGGCCACGGCTAAGACACCGGCCATCGTGGATCCGGACGGCATGCTCTATGTGTTGCATGAAGAAGAGCAGGAGGTGCGGAAGAATCACGCCAAACAGATGCCGCTCGTGATCCGCGGCAACGTGCAGGATTGCATCGACGTCGTCTACAAGAGTGAGTTGAAAGACGATCAGCGGCAAGGGTTCTCCAGCAAGACGAACCTGCATCCGCACATGTTCCAGTTCGACACGCAAGCGTCGGATGGGCCCATCATCGGATTCTCCTATGAGATGTCGTTGCGGCCCTTCACGATTGTGAAGGACGAACATCCCGGCAAGGGCATGCCCGTGCCGATGAACACGACGATCGAAAGTGATGCGCAGAAGGGCGCAACCAGCATCACCGTGAAGGATGCCTCGCGCTATCACGTCAAAACCGAGCTGGGCGTGGGCATGGACGAAGTGGGCCGGTTCGAGTCGGCTCGAATCAGCAAGATCGACGGGAATACGATTTCCTTTGAGCGCCCGCTCATGCACGGCCATAAGAAGGGTGAGATTGTGTCGGTGGAATGGATCAGGGAACGGTGGTATGTGGACGCCGATTTCGGCACCACCTTTTGGCACGACCATGTGTTTGGATTGGACGGCTGGGGCCACGGTCTCTTTTCCACGTTTATTGCCGAGCCGCCGCGGTCTACCTACCATGACCCGGTGACGGGTAAAGAACTCCGCAGCGGGCCGGTGGCCGACATTCACACCACCGAGCCGGTGTCCGCCCATATCTCCGGCTCGTTCCGCGAGATCGTGACGCAGGTCATGGACTCCAATCCCAGAACGGCTGAGTTGATCTCGACCGACAATCCACAGGCGAGAGTCGGGGCGATCTCCGTGGACGGCACTCCGTCCGCAGTCTATCCAGCCAAGCTCAATCTCTCGCCGATGAAATTCCTGAACGGCGGTGAAGCCACGACGGGGAGCGGCTACAACATGCGTGTAGAGCCCTTGTCGGTGCGATTGGCGAACTATCCGGACCCGTCCCAGTTGTTCAGCAGCCGGATTCACGGTGATCCTGAGACGCCGATGTTGCGGGCCTACCTGGGCGATCCGGTGGTGGTCCGGCTGATCGAAGGGTCGGCCAATGAAGTCCATTCCTGGCACATCAGCGGCCATTGGTTCCCGATGGAGCGCTATAGCAAGAACTCTATCCCGCGCAGCACACTGCACGTGGTGATCGGAGAGCGGTACGACGCGGCGATTCCAGCAGCCGGAGGACCGCAGCAGATGGCGGGCGACTATCTGTATTACAGCGGCCGGGCGTCGCATTTTGCGGAAGGCAGCTGGGGCCTGTTCAGAGTCCTGGACAAGGCCGAGGCGTCCTTGAAGCCGCTGCCGGGCCGGGAGGCGATTCCACAATCAGCCAAGTCTGTCTGTCCGGCCGATGCGCCGGTGAAGAGTTTCAACGTGTCCGCCATGGACAAGGCCATCCGCTATAACAAGGGAACGCCCGGCGCGATGGAGGTGGACCTGGAGCGAAAGATGGTGCTGGGCAACGAGAGCGGCAAGATGTACGTGCTCGAAGGCGAGAAAACGAAAGTGGCCTCGGGCAGTCTCGAAGCAAGTCCGTTGACCTTGCACGTCAACGTGGGCGATTGCATCATCGTCAATCTGAAGAACGACATGGCCAAGGATCGAGCCGGATTCCATGTCGATCACCTGGCATTTGATCCGAAAGAATCAATGGGGATCAACGCAGGCAACAATCCCGGCGACCAGACCGTCGCGCCGGGGCAACGCCGAACCTACAGGTTCTACGCCCACCCGGAATTCGGAGAGAACGCCGCTCTGATTCAGGATTGGGGCAACGTGATCGAGAATCCT
>SXPO01000194.1 GCA_005793285.1 Nitrospiraceae bacterium | reverse complement strand
TCCACATCCTCCGCGCTCTCAACCGACGTATACGGCGAGGGCATGAATATCCCCAACACATTATCAGGACCCAGCGCATCAACGGCAACGACTGCTGCCAGCGCACTGTCGATTCCTCCGCTCAGTCCGATGGCAACCTTTCGAAATCCGTTCTTTCGCACATAATCCTGCACACCCAGCACCAGTGCGCGATAGACGGCATCGGAATCCCCAAGCAGCGCCTCCAGAGGCGGCACCGTGCGCGAGCGCTTCGCCGAACGCGCGGGAGATTTGATCGTCACTCGCTCGACGGCAGCTGCCATGGCAGCCGTCAATCGTTTGCTCCGCCCATGCGCCATCCGAGTTCGCGCAACGGCATCCACTGTAAGGTCTGCGAGAATTAAATCCTCTGCAAATTCCTTCCCCCGAGTGATCACCTCGCCTGCGTGGTCTACGATCATGCTGTTACCGTCAAAGACCAATTCATCCTGTCCCCCCACCATGTTGGTGTATGTCAGGATGACTCCGTTTTCCCGAGCCCTGGTTGCCAGCATCTGTTCGCGCGTGCGGCTCTTCCCGATATGGAACGGCGACGCATTGATATTCACGATCACTTCCGCCCCCGCCGCAGCCTGCATGGAAGTGGGCCCATCCGGCGACCAGATGTCTTCGCAAATGCTGACGGCAACGGCCACACCACGTAGCGTCATCAGCACCATGTGGCGGCCAGGATGGAAATACCGGCTTTCGTCGAAGACGCCGTAGTTCGGCAGGACCCATTTGTTGTATCGGGCGATTACCCGCCGACCCGCGACGACCGCCGCCGTATTAAACAGTTCATGCCCGCCTACAGTAGGCCAGGCCGCCTGTGACGTCCCTCTGTCTGCGCTGCTTTGGCCGACATACCCAATTACGGCCACAAGCCCCGTACATTCTTTTGCAATCTCGTCGAGCGCCCGCCGGTTGTCCGACACAAACCGCGGTTTCAAAAGCAAATCTTCAGGAGGATAGCCGGTCACTGTCAATTCCGGAAACACCACCAGATCGGCGCCGGCCTTCCGCGCTTCTTTGATCCACGCTTTGACAAGCCGCATATTGCCGGAGATATCACCGACCGTCAGATCAATCTGTGCCATGGCAATCCGAAGTCTACGCATCAGATAGACCTACCGTCTCTGTTGGACCGTCTTCTTGCGGGAGAGGCTCTTACCAGAAGTGGACTTAGGCAGCGTTTGATGCCATTGCCAAAAAGCCGGTTCATCGATCGGCATCATCCGAACATGTCCGATCCGTTCCGGCCACACACCGACGACTTGTCCTTCGGACACTTTCTTGTCATGCAGCATCGCCTTCCAGATTTTGGCCGCTGCCCACTGCGGCATGCGATCGGGGAGGCCGGCGGCCTGGACAATGGCTTGAATGCTTTGAACGACACTGCGATCACAGACCCCCAGAAAACACGCAAGGTCAGCCTCCTGAACCAACCCAATCCCGACCGCCTCACCATGAATGAGCGATTCGTATCGACCCAGCGTCTCAAGCGCATGCCCGATCGTATGGCCATAGTTGAGGATGCGCCGCCGGTCAGACTCCCGCTCGTCCGCCGTGACTACTTGAGCCTTGATTTCGCAAGACCGCTTCACTGCCGCTGCGACAACGTCTGGTTTTCGCTTCAGCAAACCAGGCATCTCCCGCTGAAGGTACGAAAAAAACCTCTCATCGGCGATAATGCCATACTTGATGACCTCCGCCAGCCCGGCAACCCACTCGCGCATCGGCAACGTCCGAAGTGTCAACGGATCGATCCATACCTCCTTGGGTTGATAGAACGCTCCGATCAGATTCTTACCCAGCCGATGATCGACTCCCGTCTTTCCCCCGACGCTCGAATCGGACTGGGCAATAAGGGTGGTGGGAATCTGAATAAATGGGATGCCGCGCTGATAGATCGCCGCCGCAAATCCTGCTATATCGCCGACCACACCTCCGCCCAGCGCAAAGAGAAACGACGACCGCTCGAACCGATGGCGCGCCATCACATCAAGAATGTGCGTGATCGCATCCAGCTTCTTCGACCGTTCACCGGGAGGTAGCACAATAGGAACCGCATCGACGCCGAATTTGTTCAGCTGACGCAGCACCCCGCTCAGGTAGTGGCCGGCTACATGACGATCCGTCACCACACCGACTTTCCCTTTTACCGCCAGTTCGCTCAACCTCCCTTCAAGCCGATTCAAAAGGCCAGCTTGAATCAGAATCTTGTAGCTCCGCTCACCAAGCGAGACCGATACAGTCGATGACAATGTCATAGCCGATTCCTACACCTGACATTCATTGGATCATGATGGCGCATCTCGGTTCTTCAGAAACAAGAAGGCCCATACGCGAGGAGATCGTAGCACAGCTCATCGTTAAACTAAAAGAATGACACCGCCTCATGAAAAGAGGCGGGGAGAATAATCGGAGCTGACTGATGAATCGACAGATGGAACCATCCTGCACATGCCCAGAGCCATGCCTTCAGACAAAACGAAACGTGCGTGATGATGCTGTTTCGGCATCGCCACGCACGTTCGCTCGCTTCAGAACAACCTATCTGGAACTACTATAGCCTACGTCTTCACAATGCTCGGCGTTAAGAAAATGAGCAGCTCTTGTTTGGAGACCGACTCGGACTTGTTCTTGAACAACCACCCCAAAGCCGGGATACGGGACATATACGGCACTCCCTGAACGTTGTTATTCTGCGTGTCGACAAACACCCCGCCGATCACCATCGTCTCTCCATCTCGAACAAGCACTTGGGTGTTCGCCTCGCGTCGATCAATACTCGGGCCGGCCGGATTGCTACGGGCACCCACGGCATTCCGAGTTGCCCGCACCTTCAGCAGAATCCTCTTGGCATCCTCCTTCGGATCTCGCGATGTGATTTGGGGTGTCACGTTCAGTTCCAAATTGGCATCCACAAACGTCGTCTGTGTTCCCTGTAGCGAAGTGGTTTGAAATGGGATCGATTCGCCCTGAGAGATCTTCGCTTCGCGCTTATCCAGCGTCATGATCTTCGGAGCGGCAATCACTTTCGTCAGGCCCAACAATTCTCCGGCAGACAACCGCATGTCCAAAGCAAAATCTCCACCCAACTTTCCAAACGTCCACCCGAGGCCAGGCACAGCAGGCAACCCGCCTACTTGAGCCGGCAAATTCACCAGGAAGCTTCTGGATATCGTATTGTTCCCCGTACCGGCAACTTCGCCGAACGGGCCATTGAGACCGCCGATGGCGTTGAACGTCGAAGGCGTTCTGTTCGCAGCCTGGAAGCCCCACTGAATGCCCAATCCTCTGGCATAGACGGTATCTGCCTGAACAATGCGCGCTTCAATCTGGACTTGCGGCACTTCCAAATCGAGTCCATCGACCAGTTGCCGCATGATCACCAGCTTGCTCTCCGTTTCCCTCACAATCAGCGCGTTGCTTCCGGCGTTAAACTGCATCACGCCGCGTGGGCTCAAATATTGGCGTAGCGACGTCATGAGCTCTTGGGCTTGGATATTCTTGATGTAAAAGACACGGTCGACTAATTCCTCGGCCTTGACTTTGGCATCTTTCACTCTGGCTTCTTCATCCTGTTGCTTTGCAAGATTTGACAGCGTGTCCACCCAGACAATCGATCCCTGACGAATCATGCCGAGCCCATTCATCTTCAAGAGCATGTCCAAGGCCTGATCCCACGGCACGTTCACAAGCTTCATGGTGACCTTGGATTTGACACCCTCGCCAACGACGATGTTGAAACCACTGACGTCGGCAATCAGTCGTAAAATATTCGTGACGTCCGCTTGCTGAAAGTCGAGCGAGATGCGTCGCCCAATAAACCGAGTCTGCCCCGCGACAATGTCATCCGATCGGCTATCCTTTTGATCTGGAGCGCTTTCCGCTGCCATTTGTACCGGCTGAACCTTAAAAGGAGACTGTGCGGGACCGATGATTCTGGCCATCGGCTTCACAAGCCGAGGCCCCGAGCCAAACAGCACCTTGCGCTCCTGACGTGCCGGATGCGAGGCCTCGATGGAATTGGCCGACTGCGACACCTCACTGGGAGACCTGCGCGACTCTTTCGGACTGAGTACAACGAGAACTTTATTGCCCTTGGTTTCGACAGAAAAAGCGGGCTGCTCAAGCAGGTCAAATACGAGCCGAACCCTATCGGCGTGATGCCCTATCCTAATTGCTTTGAGCAACTGGTGCTGCCCCGGCACGGGCGACTGCCGGAATGCGGAGGACACAGCCGGCATATCAATGACTAACCGAGACTCATCTAGCAACTTCGCATGGGGAAAGAATGTGCCGTCACCAACGATTGCCACCGTGACCAGATCTCCTTCCGGATGTACCTCGATGTTGGTCACTGATTGAGCCGATAGCGCGGCGATATCCTTCTCGACTTCGACAAGGCCGCGCTTGCTGGATTCACCGGCTACATCATCAAGTGGAATCATCCCGGCATGCGCTCCCAAAGCAATGAGAGATACCCCCAAGGCTCCGATGAACCGCCTTGCCGTCATCAAACCACACAGGCTAGATAATAATGATCTCATTCTGAGCCTTCTTTCGGATGGAGGAGCTTGACATACTCACGCTCCTGCTTCTTGCCATACACATCGGTGAGTCGCTCTTGTACAATGATGCCCCGCTCAGTAATTGCGCTGACAACTCCGTTGTTCTGCCCGACTCTTGTCCCCCGCTTGATTGTATATCCATGCCCTTCAGGGGTCTGAACCATGGCCGTATACCCATAGGCGCCCCACACAATGGCGATCAGATTCAGCTCCGTTAATGTCACACGTTGGAGCGGAGGAAGATTCATATCAACTTTACCCAGTTGGAGATCCTGTATGACTGGGGCGAATGGGTCTCGGCGCCCGGATGGATCATAACCGGATCCGACCGCACCGCCGGGAAACGACGCCCGGGACGGCGCCTGTGCTAACTCTCCAGATGGTAACGGATCAGCAGCTGAAATGGGCGCCTTCGGAACGTCAGGAATGGATGACATCTTGATGGAATCCTGCCTCATCGGACTTATCTGGGCACCAAGGAGATCGGCTTGAGCAACAACGTTGTGCGGGCAAACAACAGCCACGATGCTAAAGAAAGCCGCTGTACTTCCAGCGACCGCATACCGATGCCCACCCGACCTCTTATTTTTCAGACGATCCATTTGCCCTGTGCATCTCCCTCATTTTCCAGCTGGAACTGGCTGAGCCGGCTGTGCCGGCTTGGCTCCTGCAACTGGTGCTGCCACAGCGGGGGTTTCGTGTGGCGCAGCATACGCGACTAAATCAAACGTTGTTTGTGACACAATCCGCCCTTGATCAACCTTCGGCGATCCCATTTTGAGCCCGGACACAGTAATGATTCTTGGAAGCCTGTTAATGCGGTCGAAAAATAGTGCGGCTGTGTGATAGACTCCGAACACCTCGACATTTACAGGCATTTCCACAAAGAGCTTCGATGCATCCTCAGCTGGGGTCCCCGGCTTCCACAATCTGATATCGAGCCCCAACCGGACGCCAAGATCAGACACTTGCTTGAGCAGCATAATGGCTTCTTCCTCCGGAGGGAGGCGTTCCTTTTTCTTTGCCAACTCAATTTCAAGCTGCTTACTCGCAGCAATGATCTCATCCAGATGTTTGACTTTGGTGCTGAGCGTTTGAACTTCGCTCTCCAACCTGCTGTTTTCAGCCTCTAGGGCCACGATCTCCGCTGCTTTGGGTTCAGTAATGTAAAAATTAAATGCGGCAACGAGGCCGACAACGAGCAGAAACAGGAGCGCCGCCTTCTGCGGGGCGGGAACATTGCATAGCGAGTCCAGCTTGACCAATGGCAGCGCCATATTCATCCCTTCAAGCGAAACGTCAATCGAAACTGGTATACATTGATCTTGTTTTCAACCGTCGCCTTGCTTTCCTGAAGATTGATGCCGACAAAATAGTCTGTCCGCCGAAGATTATTCGTGAATTCCACGACATCATCGTTCGTGAGCGCTTTCCCTTCCAATTCAACCGTATCGGATGCCACACCTAACTTCGTCAACCAGATCTTCAGAGGCTCGATACTCTGGCTCACATGATCAAGCACTTTCATCGGCCCCATTCTCGACTGCTCAAGCTGGTCGATGATTCGATTTTTATCCTCTAGCAGTTTTTTCTTTTGCTCAAAGTCTTGAACTTTCTTCACCTGCCCTTTTAATTGTGCGACCTGACTTTCCTTATCCCGCTTCTCGTCCTGTCGCGCCTCGATTTCACTATCGAGCGTGGCGGCATACCACCAGCATCCGGTCACGACAATCAGCATCACCCCCACGCCAAGCAGTGCTCGCGCACGGACGTCATACTGGGGTTTTGCCTTTCTTGCTATTGCCCCCGCTGCAAGTAGGTTAATGTGAATCATCGGTCCCCCACCGCTCTCAGTGCCAGCCCGACGCCGACCGCCGCCGATGGCGCCAGATCGGCCAACAGGTCTGGATCCATGTCGCTTCCAGTCACATCAATTTCGCTAAATGGGTCGACCAGCTCCACAGGGATTTGCATCCGATCACCGAGCTGTTGGATCAATCCCTTGGCTTGGGCGCCCCCACCGCACACAAGCACTCGATCCAGCTCAGCATTTGCAGCAGACGTCTTAAAGTAATCCACTGTTCTGGCGATCTCGGAAGCGACCTCCCCATTCATGTTGTTCATGACATTGCTCAGCGCCCCTGTGCCAGAGTCTCTCCCCTGCTTCACTTTCTTGCTTTCTTCAGCCTCTTC
>SXPO01000193.1 GCA_005793285.1 Nitrospiraceae bacterium | reverse complement strand
GTATTCTTGGCTTCATTCAGGGCCTGGTCAGAAAAGTCCAGCGGCCCATGGTAATGAGTTGACAGAAGAAAGTAGCGAAGGATCTCGCCCATGACTTCTTCCGGCCACTCCGACTTCTCGAAAATTTCGCGAATCGTGAAGAAGTTCCCCAGTGACTTGGACATCTTCTCTTTATTGATCTGCACGAACCCATTGTGAATCCAGTAGCGGGAGAATTCTTTACCGGTTGCGCCGCAGGACTGCGCGATCTCGTTCTCATGGTGGGGGAAGATCAGATCCATCCCTCCACCATGGATGTCGAATGTTTCACCGAGATGTTTCATTGACATCGCAGAGCATTCGATATGCCAACCAGGCCGTCCGGCTCCCCATGGACTGGGCCATGCGGGCTCGCCTGGTTTGGCGCTTTTCCAGAGCGCGAAATCCATCGGACCACGTTTGCGCTCATCGACATCCACACGCGCGCCGGCCTGCAGATCCTCCAAGCGTCTCTTTGAAAGACGCCCGTACTCAGAATACGTAGCCACGTCAAAATACACGTCGCCATCGACCTGATAGGCCAGGCCTTTGTTAAGTAGCGTCCCAGTCAGGTCGATAATGTCGGTGATGTGCTCCGTGGCCTTGGGCTCGACCGATGCCGGACGTACACCGAGCTTTCCCATATCTTCGTGATAGGCGTCGATGTATTTCGTGGTAATGGCCTCGCAGGCAACTCCTTGTTCATTCGCCCGCTTAATAATCTTGTCGTCAACGTCGGTGAAGTTTTTCACGAACTCGACCTGATACCCGGAATGTTCGAGATACCGGCGAATCACATCGAACACCAGCGCGCTCCTGGCATGGCCGATATGGCAATAGTCGTAGACCGTGACCCCGCAGACATACATCCGCACGGTCTTCGGCGCCAGCGGTTCAAACGGTTCCTTCTTGCCTGTGAGGGTGTTGTAAATCTTGAGCATCGAAGCGGCCACTAGTGAGGAGTGGGACTGCGTCTCGGCCAATGCGACCAGAGAAAATATCCCAGGGCGATCGCCAAGAACAACCCGATGACAATATCGAATTGATGGAAGTAATCCCGGAGATGCTCCCACTGCTCTCCCATCTTCACCCCGATATAGGCCAGAAGATAACACCAGGGCAAGGCGCCGATGAAGGTGAGGAGCACGAACCGAGGGAAATTCATCCGCGCGATTCCTGCGGGTAACGAGATGAACGTCCGCACCACCGGCAGCATCCGGCCGAAAAACACCGCCGCTTCGCCGTATTTCAGAAACCACCGGTCGGCAATATCCAGATCATGATGCGACACCAGAACATAGGGCCCGTAGCGTTCGACGAGCGGCCGCCCACCCCAGACACCCGCATAGTACGCGACGATTGATCCGATCACGTTGCCGACCGCGCCGGCCAGCGTCACTCCCAGCATCGTGAATTGCCCGGTCGTCACAAGATACCCGGAGAACGGCATGATGATCTCGCTCGGCAAGGGAATACAGGCGCTTTCGACCGCCATGGTAAACACAATGCCGCCATAACCGAACTTAGAAATGCAGGCGATGACGAATCGGCTCAGTTCGCTGATAATACTTTCGATGAATCCGCCGATCACTGGTTCCGCTCCTATAATGAACAGAGAATTAGCGCAGAGACGTCAACCGATGTGAGCCGCGTGTGACGATCGGTTCCCAGGCGCGAAAGCGATCGAGCATTCCATGGTGAGTGCTGTCGAGTCGGATGGGTGTGATAGAGACCAGCCCCTCTTCGATTGCCTCATGGTCGGCATCCTTGCTGCGGCTCCACGAAATGCGCTTCCCGGCAATCCAATAGTACTTACGTCCGTGGGGATCGAGCTTTTCGATAATTGGGTTGTCAAAACGGCGGCGGCTGAGACAGGTCACACGCGCGCCTGCGATCGCCCGTCGTGGCCGATCCGGGATGTTGACATTCAGCAGCGTTTCTTCCGGCAAACCTTGGTCGAGCACCAGCCGGACCACACGCGCAGCATAGGTCGCGCCGACAGCAAAGCGAAAATCCTCTCCTCCCTCCTGAGACACGGCCACTGACGGCACACCCAGGATCGTCCCCTCCATCGCCGCGGAAACGGTTCCTGAATACATCACATCGTCTCCAAGATTGACGCCCTTGTTGATGCCGGACACCACAATGGAGGGAGCTTTCGGCATGATTTTGAGCAGCGCCAAATTGACACAATCCACCGGCGTCCCGTTCACCGAGAAGGTGCGCGGCGCAAGACGATGGACCCGCAAGGGTTTGTGCAATGTCACCGCATGCGCCACCGCCGTACGCTCGCGATCCGGGGCCACCATCCACACTTCGCCGATGGCAGAAAGCGCCTTGGCCAGGGCTTGGATCCCCGGCGACTGAATGCCGTCATCGTTGGTGACGAGGATGCGCATCATTCACTCGCAACAAAAAAAGCTGCGCGAGGCAGCTCGTTGTTTCAAGGCTGAAGAGTCTGGACCGAGTCTTCGACTTTCTTCTTCGTCTCAGTCCTCAGCGCTCGACACTCAGCACTGTGTGTTATTGGTCGGGGCGGCGGGATTTGAACCCACGACCACTCGCACCCCAAGCGAGTACGCTACCGGGCTGCGCTACGCCCCGACTCGGTTCCGATTTCACGACTGGCGGTATTGTCCCTTGCAAGGCCATAGAAAGGCAATGG
>SXPO01000192.1 GCA_005793285.1 Nitrospiraceae bacterium | reverse complement strand
CCGATACGGAATTCGGCAAGGTCTCCGGCCGGTTGCAGCTCCGGCCGCCCGAGACGGAGTTTGAGCGGGGCATCAAGCAATTCGGTTATCTGCTCATGGAAGTGACGGTCGTGCTGGTCGTCGCTATTTTTGCGGTCAACGTCTATCTGGACCGGCCCGTGCTCGAAGCCTTCCTGTTCTCCCTCGCTCTCGCGGTCGGCCTTACGCCGCAGCTGCTGCCTGCCATCATCAGCATCAATCTGGCCCATGGGGCCAAGCGTATGGCGCAGCAGAAAGTGATTGTGAAGCGATTGGCCTCGATCGAAAACTTTGGGAGCATGACTGTGTTTTGTTCGGACAAGACCGGGACCCTGACCGAAGGGCTGGTCCGGCTGAAGGCGGCCTGCGATATCTCCGGCAATCCGAGCGAGCGGGTGCTCCTGCACGGTGCGCTCAATGCGAGCTTCGAAACCGGATTCCATAATCCGATCGACGAAGCCATCCGCACCGCCCATTCCTTCGACCTGGCACCCTATCGGAAATTGGATGAAGAACCCTACGACTTCGTCCGCAAACGGTTATCGGTGCTGGTGGCCACGCCGACCATCCATCTATTGGTGACCAAGGGAGCCCTGGCGAATGTGCTGGAGGTTTGCTCCACCGCCGAGACATCGGACGGCACGTTGGTGGAGTTGGCTGCGGTGAAAGAGGCCATTCTTTCGCAGATGGCGCGGTGGAGGTTGGCGCCGTAGAAGAAGGTGTCCACGAAGGTCGCATTGGTCAGATTGGCTGAGGAGAGGTCCGCTCCTTCGAAATGAGCCCGCTCGAAGGTGGATTCGCGTAGTTGCGCTCCGGTCAGGGTCGCGTCGTAGAGCGCCGCTTCATCGCCGATTGCGCGGAGTAGATTGGCGTTCGACAATCGCGCATGCCGGAGATCGGCGCCGGACAGGTTGCTCTCTTCCAGCACGGCTTCCGTGAGATCGGCCCCTGCGAGGTTCGCTTGTTCTAAGTTGCTCTGGAAGAGGTTGGCCTGGCGGAGGATGGCCCCGTCCAATTTCGCCCGCTCCAGATCGGCGTCGGCGAGTTTCGCCTGGCGTAAGTCCGCTTGGCATAGATCCGCCCGCCGATATTCCGGTTTCTCCCGTTGCTCGAGCCATTGGCCATGCGATTGCACGATCGTCCGCAGCTCTTTAGCGGGAACGGGTTTTTTCTTGTACGCGCTGTCACAGCGGACAGGGTGACTGTTGGCATGGTTCGGCTCTGCCGACTGGACGATAACGGGCAGGCCGAGGGTCAGCGCTGCGATCAGCAAGGTGGGGATGGCGCCGGGTCCGGTATGAGTTCTGTGCATGTTGGGTCTCCGTGATAAAAGCTCTTGAGTCGCGTGGATTATGGCACAAATCGGTCTACGGTTCGCGCGAGTTCCTGCAGCGAGTGAGCAATCTGCACGTCATAGGGGCGGCCTCCCTCAAGGCTCCGCAGCGAATCAGGCAGCAGCGCCAATTGCGCGGCTGCTCGTTGCCGCGATTCCGTCAATGTTCGAGCAGGCAAGAGGCGGCGGCCTCCTGCCATGATCGGCTGCAAGAGCGGTTCGCCCGGTTGCCGGTCGTCGAGCGTGGTCACGACATCGTGATCGAATCGTCCGTCCTGGCCGTACTGCCTGTAGACCTGCTTGCGGCCGGGCCAGGTGGCTTTCCCTTCCGACCGTTTCCGGCAGGGCCTGCCCGCATATTCTTGCAGTTTGTAGGCGCAATCGAGCGACGGAGCATCGGCCGACGTGGTCATGGCCGTGCCGACGGCAAAACTGTCGATCGGTGCTCCGCCTGCGACGAGTCGCTGCAGTTGGTATTCGTCCAGATTGCCGCTGGCCAGGATCTGGGCTTGGGGTAAGCCCCCCTCATCTAGGATGCGCCGGACTTTTCTCGCATGGTCTGCCAGGTCTCCGCTATCGAGCCGCACTCCCTTCACGAGGATGCCCTGTTGTTGCAGCGTCGGAGCCAGATCCACGACTTTGTGCGCCGCCGCTTCCGTGTCGTAGGTATCGAGCAAGAGGACGACGTTCTCCGGCTGCGCCAGCGCGAAATGTTCGAAGGCGGTTGCCTCGTCCCTGTGGGCCTGCACGAAGGAATGGGCCATGGTGCCGTAGATCGGAATGTCATATTCCATGCCGGCGAGGACCGTCGCGGTTCCGGCGAACCCGGCCAGGTAGCTGGCTCGCGCGGCGAACAGGCCTGCTTCCGCGCCGTGAGCCCGGCGCAAGCCAAAGTCGATGAGCGGTTGTCCGCCGGCAACCAGGACCGAGCGCGCCGCTTTCGAGGCGATCATGGTTTGGAAATTCAAGAGATTCATGAGGCGGGTTTCAAGGAGCTGGGCCTGGGGCAGGGGCGCGACGATGCGGATCATCGGCTCATGCGGGAAAAAGATCGTGCCCTCCGGTATGGCCTGGACGTCGCCGGTGAACCGCAAGTTTTCCAAATAACGCAGCAGCGTCGAATGAAACCGCCCGGTCGATTCGAGCCAGGCCAGTTCAGTCTGGCTGACGCGCCGCTGTTCCAGGAAGTTCAGGACTTGTTCCAAGCCTGCTGCCATCAAGAAGTTGCGGTGGGGCGGGAGCCTCCTGACGAAGAGTTCAAAGACCGCAGTCTCCATCATCTCCTGCTCGACGTAGGCCTGGAGCATGGTGAGTTGATAGAGATCGGTTAACAACACGCTGGAGCAGGGGTTCATGCAGCGAGGCCTTCCAGCCTGGTCGGGATGGCGCCCAGTCTGATCATCGCCTCTTCCGCTTTGCGTCCATCGTCCCAGGTTAGATTGACGGCCTTGATGGCATCGGTCAGCAGGCAGACATGGTAGCCGAGTGCCCGCGCGTCTTTGACTGTGTTGAGGACGCAATAGTCCGTGGCGAGCCCGCCGATGAAGAGCCGCGCGATGCCCGCAGCCTGCAAGAGCTTGTGAAGGGGCGTGTCTTGGAATGCCGAGTAGGCTTCCTTGTCCGGGAGGGTCGCCTTCTGAATGATAGTGGCCTGCTCCGGGATGGGGAAGGAGTCAGGCGGCTGCGCGCCGGTTGAGCCGGCCACGCAATGGATGGGCCAGAGCC
Source organism: Nitrospiraceae bacterium (assembly GCA_005793285.1). Taxonomy (GTDB): domain Bacteria; phylum Nitrospirota; class Nitrospiria; order Nitrospirales; family Nitrospiraceae; genus Nitrospira_D. Next base: position 10,374 of record SXPO01000192.1, on the reverse strand, counting down.
CTCCCTGCTCGCGAAAGGAACAATGGTTGGGGGGGTGCCAATCGCGCGACAAGAAAATCGGCAGGCCGCGCGAGCGGAAGCGATCCATGTACCCGCGTAGGACGGGGAGGATCTCGTCTCCCCCCTTCACCCCTAAGGCTCCGCCAGGGAGAAAGTCGTTCTGGACATCGGCAAGCAGCAAGGCATCGCCGACATACAGTTCTTCTCGCATGGAACTCATGGTTTCTCGATCGTCACGTCAAAGAGTGGGCTAGCGCCCCTGTTGGGCCAGGAGGCGAATATACGCCACCACGTCTTGCATTTCTCCATCCGTCAGCTGGCCGCGCCAGGCATGCATGGGACTGAAGACGACTCCATGTTCGATGGTCCGCAACAGTTCTTCGTCAGACTTTAGAAAGGACGGGAAACGGTGGAAATTGGCCGGCGCGATTTTGAGGGCTTGCGCCTCCGGTCCGTCGCCCCAGCCTCCGACTCCGTGGCAGGCCTGGCAGTTGCGCTGATACACGGTCTTCCCGCGCGTAACATCGGCTGGATATTCTTGCGCCTGGAGGAGCGGCACGAACAACAGGCCGATGAGACCAAGGCTCAGAGTGGCCTTGAGAGCCGACTTCGGGCGAAGAAAAGAAATTCGCATCACGTCCTCCTCGCGTTTGACCATCATATATATGTATTGCAGGATGTTCAAAACGTTTGTCCAGCAAGGCCGCAGCGAGTGAAGGCCCGAGGCGTACCCTCCGGGTACGTTGAGGGTCTGAACGATGCAAGAACGAAGCTGGCGGACGTTTTCAACATCCTGCTAACTTTTCTTGGTTGTGTGGGCCACAAACGACGTATACAACTGCTTCATGTTGCTGCTGCCGCATTTCGGGCAGGTCACTTTGGCTGATTCATGATCCTTCAGAGTCAAGACAATCAACGATTCCTTTCCGCAGTCCAGACAGGTGTAGTCATACATAGGCATAGTGCGCCCGTTAGAGATCCGTGGTGATGATGTGGTTCCCCTGTTTCGGCTCACTCTCGCTCCATTCGGCGAGGGCCTCGGCCAATTCCGCAAGCCGTTGCGCCGCGCGGCCGTAGACCGTGTCGGGAGGAAAGAGCCCTTCAAGGTCCCGTTCGCCGGCCGGCACGCCGGTGAGCAATTCGACGGCTTCGTCGATCGTGTTCACCCCATAGATCGTGAACTGTCCTGTTTCCACCGCCTCGACGACGTCGCGCCGCAGTGCGAGATGCTTGGTGTTGCGGGCGGGAATAATTACGCCTTGTTTTCCGGTCAGGCCTCGCTGGACGCAGGACTCGAAGAATCCTTCAATTTTTTCGTTCGCGCCGCCGATCGGCTGCACCTCGCCCAGTTGGTTGACGGAGCCGGTCACGGCCAGATATTGACGGACGGGGAGATCGGCGAGGCTGGAGAGGATGGCGACCAATTCACCCACGGCGGCGCTATCTCCCTCCACTTCCGAGTAGGTCTGCTCGAAGGTCAGCGAGGCGCTCAAGGCAAAGGGCTGGAGACCGGCAAATTTGCCGGCGAGGAATCCCGCGAGCGTCATGACGCCCTTGCTGTGGATGTTGCCTGCGAGCTCCGCTTCACGTTGAATGTCGATCACGCCTTTGGTGCCGACGGAGGTGCGCGCGGTGATCCTGGTCGGGCGGCCGAAGGCGTAGTCGCCGAGTTGGTGCACGGAGAGGCCGTTGACCTGGCCCACGACTTCCTTGTCCAGATCCACGATCAAGGTGCCTTCTTTGATCTCGTCCTGGATCCAATGCTCCGCCAGATTCGACCGATGGCGTTTATGGGCCACCGCCGCTTCGACGTCCGCACGGGAGACGAAGGCGTGGTTCTCTTTTTTGGCCCAGTAGCTGGCTTCCCGGATCAGGTCGCCGATCAGGCTCAGGCGCAGCGAAAGCCGGTCATGCCGTTCCGCGAATCGGAATCCCTGCCGGATGACTTCGGCCACGGCATCGACGCCGAAATGCGGGAGCCCTTCCTCCCGGCAAAGCTTGGCGATGAAGCGCGCATATTGGCGGTCCTGCCGTTCGCTCCGCACCACCTCGCTGTCGAAGTCCGCCTTCACCTTGAAGAGCTTCGAGAAGTCTTCCTCGTACGATTGCAGGAGGTGGTAGAGCATCGGAGGCCCGACCATGATGACTTTGACGGTGACGGGAATGGGCTCCGGCCTGAGGCCTGCGGTGGAGAAGCCGTAGAACTCGCTGGGGTCTTCGATCTTGACCGCGCCGATTTTGATCACCCGCTTCAAGGCGTCCCAGGAAAATGGCTGGCGGAGCACATCCATCGCATTGACGATCAAATAGCCGCCGTTGGCTTGCAGGACTGCGCCAGCCCTGATCTCCGTAAAGTCTGTGTACATGACGCCCATCTGGGCTTTTCGCTCGATCTTCCCGATCAGGTTGGTGTAGGTCGGGTGGGATTCGTCGATGACCGGCGCGCCCGCCGTCGGGTTGTTCTCGACGATGAGATTGACGAGGTAGCGGGTCATGTCTGGGCGGCGCGGTTCGAGCCCCGGAAGGTGGAGGGCCGGTCCTTCGTGCGGAAGGAAATCCTTGTAGTGATGAATCACGTCGTGGTGGACCCGTTCGAGATAGCCGGAGATCGCCGGCAAGTCCAGGTAGGCGCGGCGCATCGTTTCATAGCGGCCTTCCAGGAGGTTGGCCACCAGTTGGTGATCCAGCAGGCGCAGCTGATGTTCGGCTTCTTTTTCGAGTCCGTGGATGCGCACGTGAAACTCGCGGATCTCGCCTTCGAGCGTTTTCCGCCGCTCCGTCATGTCTTGTTGTTTCTGCTCCGTCAGGGCCTCGATCTGTTCGTCCGTCAGCGGCTGGCCGTCTTTGAGGGGAACGAGCCCGAACCCGACCGGGGTTTCTTCGAAGCCGAACCCCCGCGTGATGCTCAGTTTCGTGAGATCGTGGAAGAGCGATTTCTTCTTCGCTTCCGTGTCCTCGATGATTTTGGCCTTGGCGTCCAGATATTTTTTGCTTTCGAAGGCGAGGGGAATGTCGCGCCGGAGGCTTTCGACGAAGGCCGCCATCTCGCGCTTGAAGGCGCAGCCCTGTCCGGCCGGAAACGAGAGGCAGACCGGACGCGACGCATCCTGAAAATTGTTCACGTAGCACCAGTCCGACGGGGCCGGCGCGTTCTGGGCCATCCGCTTCACCATGTTGCGGACGAGCGTCCCCTTTCCTGTTCCTGACGGACCGGACACATAGAGATTGAAGCCGGGGCCCTTCATGTGCAGGCCGAACTCCAAGGCTTCGACCGCCCGCTCCTGCCCGATGATTTCGTTCAGGGGCTCCAGCTCGCTGGTATCGTCGAAGCCCAGCTGCGCCGGATCGACGGAGGGAGACAGCATGGACACGGGAATTTTGAATTTTTCAATTGTCATTGTGATTCCTAGGGGACAAGAGGAGAAGGGCGATGGACAACCGTCGCCTGAGGGCCCTTTTCTCCCTCTTCCATATTGAAGGCGACGTCGGTGCCGTCGCTCAATTCATCGAAGGTCAAGCTTTGCAGCGCAGGTTTGTGAAAGTAGACTTCGCCGCCACCCTCTTTGAGGATGAAGCCGTATCCTTCTTTCGGGAAGAGTTTGCAGATCACGCCTCGCAAAGGAGGAATCGGTGACGTGCGCACCTCGGTGCGGCCCCGCTTCTCCCGGTGCTTGCGGAGTTCGATGGCGACGGCGTCGAAGGCGGTTCTGATAGCCTCTTCGAAGGTCTTGTCTTCCTTGCGGGCCGTCATGGTTTGGCGGCCCGGGAGCGTGACGACGATCAGCGCTTCGGCGACGTTGGCCAGTTTTCTGTGGTGGAGATTCTTCGTGAGGGTGACTCGCCCATGGATCAGATCGGTATGCCGCTCATGGAGATCCGCCATGCGGGTTTCAATCTCCGTTTTCCAGCGGGGAGTCATCTCGATGTTTCTGCATTCAACTTCCAGATCCATACTGCCTCCGTTCGTGTATTTGGTTTGTCTTGTTTATTTGGTTGGACGACACTAACCAGATAAACCAAACAAACCAGATTAACCATATAGACCAGTACTGGTTGGTATCAGCAAGCGGTGTGCCTGTCTGAGAGGGGGCAAAGAACGGAGGGCTTAAGGCTAGGGGCCTGATTATTCTGCTGCCGGCCCCCGCTGTTGGTCCCTAGTCCTAACTTTGGGTGTCGCATTTCTCCTCAGTGGTTGCCTTGGTATTGAAGCCCAATGCGCCAGTGAAACGACAAGAGGCGAGGGGCCAAGGGCGAGTCGGTTGGCATTTCACGGATTTTCCCTTTCCTCTCGCCCCAGTCCTCTTGCCCCTCGCCTGGCATTTCGGTGGAACATGACTTGCGTGATCGATTCGCTATGGCTGTCTTGAAGAAGCAGGCAATTGAACGATACCTTCGCGACAGATTCGGTCCCAAGGCGACGTTGTTGACCTATGGAGTGATCGGGAAAGACAGTTCGCAGGGCGCCTACAAACAATATGGCTATGGCCCGCCGGTTAAGTTGACCTTTCAAATCGGGCGGAAGGTTCAGTCTGCGGTGCTGGAGACCATGAGGCCCGGGCCTTTCGGCCATGAACATATGGCGGACCGGGCCCAGGCGATCCTCTGGGATTACGATTCCTATGGCAGGTTGCCGCGCCATGTGAAGGCGCTCGATGTCGGAGTCTTTACGGACGGGGACGAGCTGATGTCGGTGGCGCAGGCGCAGGAATTTTTTGTCCTCAACCAATGGACGGAGGGGAAGAGTTATCATCTCGATCTGGAGCGGTTGCTCAAAGGAGGAAGGCTCAGTAAGCAGGATCGGGAGCGGACGATAGCCCTGGCCCGTTATCTGGCGCAGATCCATGCCAAGAAATTGCGCGATCCAGCCCTCTATCGGCGTCGGCTTCGTGAGCTGCTCGGTCATGGCGAATGTATTATGGGGCTGACCGACAGTTACCCGGACCGGTATGAGTTCATCACGGCGGATCTGTTGCGCGGAGTCGAAGAGGCCTGCAACCGGTGGCGCTGGCGCCTGCGCGGGGAGCCGCAACGGTTATCGCAAGTCCATGGAGACTTCCATCCCTGGAATGTCTTGTTCCGGAAGGGAACGGATTTCTCCGTGCTCGATCGGTCGCGAGGGGAATGGGGGGAACCGGCCGACGACGTGACCTCGATGACGGTCAATTACCTATTTTTCTCGCTCTGCCGCTGGGGCAAGTTACAGGGGCCGTTGGAAGTGCTGTTCCGGCTCTTTTGGGACAGTTACATAGAGGCCAGCCGCGATCAGGCAGTGACAGAAGCGGCCGCCCCGTTTTTTGCCTTTCGAGGATTGGTCCTGGCGAGTCCTGTCTGGTATCCCAAGCTGTCGATCGAAGTGCGCCGGACCATCTTTCGATTTATCGAGCATGTGCTGGATGAGCCGAAGTTCGATCCGGCAAGGGTGAATGAATATTGCCGGGAGTAATTGAGCTGTCAGCTGATAGCTTGGTGCTATTTATGAGTCAATCCAAACCCTTCGCCATCTGGATCACCGGCCTGCCGGCTTCTGGCAAGAGCACGATTGTTGCGGCTTTGAAACCGCAGCTTGAAGGGCTGGGATTGACGGTGGAGGTGTTGGAGTCCGATGAGGTCAGGCGGGTGCTCACGCCGACAGCGACCTATTCAGATGCGGAGCGGGACCTCTTCTATCGCGCGCTCGTGGTCATGGGACAGAAACTCGTGGCCCATGGGGTGACTGTAGTCTTCGATGCGACGGCAAGCCGCCGGGCCTATCGGGAATTCGCCAGGTCCGTGATCCCCCGGTTCATCGAGGTCTCAGTGGACTGTCCCCTTGCGACCTGCATGGAGCGAGATAAGAAAGGCACCTATCTGAAGGGCCAGAGCGGCGCTTCGCGTACCGTTCCGGGACTCCAATCTCCCTACGAAGCGCCAACCAATCCGGATCTCAGAATCGACAGCACCACCACAACCTCCACCGAAGCCGCCAGCCAGATCCTGGATTTGGTCAAAACGAAATTTCTCTAGCAGGATGCGGGGGGTTAGGTCTTTTTATCCGCCTAATGTTCAAGGTAGCCAGGTTTGCGCGGATTTCGTGAGAGGCCTGGCTAACAGCAGGGTTGAGCGTCATCGCTGACCTAAGCGTTTTTATCCTGTTTTTGCGTCTGAAATCCGCTCAGCCAATCGGAATACTGCTCATCGCTTGGAATCAGGCCAGCAGTTTTTTCGTGCGACAGTTCAATCGCATGGATATTCTCAAGCGTGCCTTTGAATTGCGATTTATATTTGTCCAAGACCTTGTTGCCATGGATAGTTAGATCTTTGCAAAGTAAGTGACTGAAGAAAATTACATCGTCGGTGAGATTTTGTAGGCCCGTCATGGTGTCGGCGTACTCTGTATTGACGTGGCCACCGTCAAATGGGAGGCCGAAATAGAGCGCTGGTAGAGTTGTTTCACACGCCTGTGGTGATAGTTGCTTGAAGTTCGCAATTAGACTGTTTCTGTTTGCAATTGTGTCGGCGAGTGACGAAAGGGCACCTGCAATAGTTGCAACGAGCGCTAGCGGTCTGCCTGAAACAGAAAGCTTTTCATAGACGAGAGAACGTAGTGCGTCAATTGGAACGGCGGGGAATGGCACGCTCCGGAGATCGGCCTGGAACTTATATGGAGTGTCTCTTGAAATTTCTCCTGAGTTCCGCTTTCGAAAGAACTCAGCCAGGGCTGTCTTTTTTTCGAAATACGTATCGCAGAGCTCTTTGGTCTGTTGTTTTTTAGGGAAATCGCTGCATTACAGATGATGAACGCAATCGTGATTGCCGCGTTCGTGTTCCGAATTTGGATTTGAATCTCACTGCGCTCCTTAATGCGCTCGGCAATTTTCTGAGCTGCTTTTGCGCCTGCATAAGCGCCTGCGAGCGATGTTGCAAATGCAGAATTAAAGAACGCTGCTAAATTTAGCCAAGATAAGAACTCTGGTAGGTACGTCATAGTTAGCGTGCTGTCAGTAAGCCATGAATTACGGCATCTTATGCGGATCAGCATAATCCCGCAACCTCCAGCGACGTAGCCAGCTAGCTTTTTGGTTAATGGCAGGAGAATTCTTCAGGAGGATGCTCAAAAAGGCCGTCCAGCAAGGCCGCAGCCGATGAACGCACCGGAGGCGTACCCTCAGGGGTACGTTGAGGATGCGTTCAAGGCGAGAACGCAGTTGGCGGACTTTTTCAGCATCCGACTGCCGGTGTTTAGTGGAAGGCCAACACCGGGCAGGGCATCTTGTGTAATACCGCATGCGACGTGCTGCCGAGCACGAAGCGGGTGATGCCTTGCCTGCCTCTGGTGCCCATCAGAATTAAATCCGATCGGCGAGCGGTGGCTTCTTGCAGGATCATGGCAGACGGCGTCCCCAGGACGGCGAGCCCGCGCGCCTGATAGCCGATGGCGCGCAGCCGTTCCGCGACCCCGTCGATGTAGTCGTGCGCGCTTTGCAGGGCTTGCTCTTCCAGTTTTCTCGCGGCTGCCGCCTCGACCGGCCAGGGCGGTTGCGTTGAGGGCAAGACGGTCAGCAGAGTCAACTCGACCGGATCGTGGAAGGGCTTGAGCTGGAGGAAGCGAATCGCGGCTGCCTCGTCGAAGGGCCCTTGGAGCGGCAGCAAGATCTGCTTCATGGCCTTGACCGGGCCGTTTACGATCAGGGTGGCGCAGGGGGCCAGCGTCAAAATGCGATGGGAGACGCTCCCTATCAACCGTTCCTTGATCGGTCCCAGGCCGCGCGCGCCCATGATGATGAGGTCCACCTTCCTGGCTTCTGCCGTGGTCACGATGACTTCCGCCGGCGATCCCAGTTGGAGCAGCTTCGTAGTCGGCCCCGCGTGCGGAGGCAAGAGGGATTGCGTCCGGTCGAGCAGCCGTTCGCCGTCTTCCCTCATGCTCTGCTCAAGGGACTTATAGAGCTCCTCCGCCACTTCCGGCACCATCATGGGATAGGCAGGCCTCGGGACATTCAGCGCATGAAGCAGGGTGAGCTGTTCCGCCTTGGCAAAATATTTCAGCGCATGGACTGCTTCATAGGAATTATCCGACCCGTCGACCGCTAATAATGTTTTCATCTCGAACGCTCCTTTGTTCGCGCACCGGCGCCCCCATGAGGGGCAGGATGAAAATGTTGCTGAAACCAGGCCAGCGCATGTTCCGCAACCTGTTCGAGTGTGCCTGGCTCTTCGAAGAGATGCGAGGCGCCCGGCACGATGATCAGCCGCTTTTGGCAGGCGAGGAGCCGGTAGGCGGCTCGATTCATCTCGATGACCGGTTCGTCGTCTCCACCCACAATCAGTAACGTCGGGGCAGTAACGGCAGGGAGGTAAGGCTCTGCCAGGTCCGGTCTGCCGCCCCGCGACACGACAGCCTGAATCAGGGAGGGATCGCGGGCCGCCGCCTGGAGCGCTGCGCCTGCTCCGGTGCTGGCGCCGAAATAGCCGATGCCCAGGTCCTTGGTCCGGTCATCCTGTTCGAGCCAGGCTTTGGCCAGGAGCACCCGGTCTGCCAAGAGATCGATATCGAAGACTTTGCGGCGGTCATCGGCTTCGTCAGGGGTGAGGAGATCGAGCAGGAGGGTCGCGACTCTTCCTTGCTGGAGATAACGGGCCACGTAATTGTTGCGAGGGCTGAACCGTCCGCTGCCGCTTCCGTGGGCGAAGACCACCAGCCCGAGCGCCTGTGCCGGAAGGCCGAGGGTTCCTTCAAGGGAGAGAGAGCCTTTCGTGATTCGTACGGCCGTTTCACTCATGGTCGTTCATCCGTGGTTGCTCCCTCGAGGCTCAGTGGCATTCCGCAGGGCAGAACAAGAGGATGTAGAGGCCCACTGCGAGTCCAAGCAGAATAGCGCCGGCAAGCCACCATTGCGTTTTTGTCATGGGTTCATCTCCATGCTGGGCAACTGAGCAAGTCCGATGCCGTTGGGGCCACTGCCATGAGGGGCGCGAAAGGCCTTTGCCGCCGTTTACTTTTCACATTTCACGTTTTACGTCTCACGCCTTCTGTTGCCTTCTGCCACAGCCACGGTTGGCGTCCTGTAGCAAGACACCCCCGCGCAGCAGATATAGAGATGAAGTGAAGGCTGAAGACTGAAGGCTGAAGGGCTGATAGGAGGGAGAAAGTCGTTGTTTCCATGCAGCCTTCAGTCTTCAGCCTTCAGTCTGGATCAGTGGCACCGGCCTTGCTGATAAGAAGAAATAACGAGTCAATTCTTTGGGAGGGTCCATGGCTGAATCGCTCTTTACCAAGATTCTTGTGCCGGTAGATTTTTCTCCCTGTTCGGAAGAAGCCTTTCGCGTCGCGCTGACCCTTGCCAAGACATTTCAGGCCAAACTGTTGCTGTTGCATGTGATCGACACGAGCGCTCTGGCGGCCTTCAATCAGCTGGGACTGTTGGCCGTGCCGTCGGACGCATCGGGTCAGAAGCGGCGGCTGCGTCATCATGCGAGGCTCAATGTGCGGCGCTTGCTCGAATCGAAGGAGGCGAAGGGGCTGGACCTGAAGCGCATCGTGTTGGAGGGAGGGCCCTTTGTGGAGATCGTGAAGGTGGCTCGGCTGGAAAAAGTGGATCTGGTGGTGATGGGGAGCTATGGCGGGCGTTCCGGCAACGTGGACAAGATCTTTTTCGGCAGTACGGCGGAGAAGGTGGTGCGAACCGCCGGCTGTCCTGTGTTGACGGTGCCGCTTCCGCCCAAGCCGAAACGATCGTGAAAGGTGAAAGGTCAAACGTGAGACGTTCGAATCCGGAAACGAATAACGTTGCACGTTCTTTGGGATGGCAGACGTGCTCGGTATCCTGTCAGAGGGAGGTGGCATGGCGATGAGAAGTCAGAAGGCGCAGTTGTGGGGATGGGTGCTGGTGCTGGCCATGACCTATGGATTTTGGTGGGAGGCGGCCGGGCCGGTGTTCTCTCAGTCGGAGCAGGTCGTCGAAGTCACGATCAAGGATTCCAAGTTTGTGACGAAGCAGGGGCCGCTTCGCCTGGGGCTCCCGTCCGTGATTAAGGTCAGGAACGAGGATGCCGAGCGGCATGACTTCGGCTCGACCATGTTCGAGGGCATTCCCACGCAGATCGAAAGAGACGGGGTGATCGTCTATGGACGGGGGTTGAGCGGAGTGTTTCTCGATCCCAAGCGGGACGTCGCCATCCGGTTCAACATGACGCGCCCTGGCCGGCATGAGTTCCGCTGTTCGATTCATCCGAATATGAAGGGCGAGTTGCTGTTGTTGAGCGTGGAAGCAGTCTGAGCGTGTCGGCTGCTGAAAAATGCCGCCAGCTGCGTTCTCGCCTTGAACGCATCCTCAACGTAGCCAGAGGCTACGCCTCCGGTGCGTTCGTCGGCTGCGGCCTTGCTGGACGGCCTTT